>NZ_JBHRWI010000019.1:0-205474 GCF_042647905.1 Amycolatopsis halotolerans | reverse complement strand
TCATCCCCCGACGACACGCACCCCGCCCAGCCCTACTGAGAAAACCTCATTGGGGCGCTTCCCACCGCAGGCAGTCAACGCGGTGTCCGCCCTAACCGGCGCAGGCACTCACGAGGCTCAGCTCCACTCCGGCTTCCGCGACCGTCCGAGCAGTTCCGCGCCCGCCTGCCGAGGATCGACGCCCTCGTGGCACACCCGGAACATCGCGTCCGTGATCGGCATGTCGACCCCGGCCCGCTGCGCCAGTTCGCGGATCGACGAGCACGACGCGACGCCCTCCGCGACCTGGCCGCCGGTCGCCGCCTGCGCCTCGGCCAGCGTTTCGCCGCGGCCGAGCCGTTCGCCGAAGGTGCGGTTGCGCGACAACGGCGACGAGCACGTCGCGACCAGGTCGCCGAGCCCGGCGAGACCGGCGAAGGTCAGCGGGTCCGCGCCGAGTTTCGCGCCGAGCCGCGCCATTTCGGCGAGACCGCGCGTGATGAGCGTCGCCGTCGTGTTCGCGCCCAGGCCCATCCCGGCGGCCATGCCGCAGCTGAGCGCGATCACGTTCTTGCACGCGCCGCCCAGCTCGCAGCCCACCACGTCGGTGTTGGTGTAGGGCCGGAAATACTGGTTCGACGTCGCCTGCTGCACCGCTTTCGCCCGCTCGTGATCGGCGCACGCGAGCACCGCGGCGGCAGGCTGTCCGTCGGCGATCTCGCGGGCCAGGTTCGGCCCGGACACCACCACGATCTCGCCCGGATCGACGCGAGCGAGTTCGGCGATCACCTCGCTCATCCGCTTGAGCGTGCCCAGTTCCACGCCCTTGGCCAGGCTGACCAGGATCGCCTCGGGCGGCAGCAGCGGCTGCCAGCCGGTCAGATTCGCCCGCAGGCTCTGGCTCGGCACCCCGAGCACCACCGCCTGCGCGCCGTCCAAAGCCGCGGCCGCGTCGGCCGTCGCGGTGATCCGCTCCGGCAACGACGTCCCCGGCAGATACGACTCGTTGGTGTGCCGCTCCCGGATCTCCTCCGCGACGCTTTCCCTGCGCGCCCACATCGTGACGTCCCGGCCCGCGTCGCCGAGCACCTTCGCGAACGCGGTGCCCCACGAACCCGCGCCGAGCACGGTGACCCGTTGCACGTCAGCGGCGAAACCCGCCATCAGGCACCGTCCTCCGGCTTCTTCGTCTCCGACGCGGCGTCGGTCTCCGGCTTCTTCACCGGCGGTTCCTCCTGCCGGATCTCCGCCAGCAGCCGGGTCACCTCGTCCATCAGCACGGCGGTGACCTCGCGCAGCATCGAGGCGCTGCGCGGGTTCCCGCCCCGGTACGCGGACAGATCGATCGGGTCGCCCACCAGGTGCGTCACCGTTTTGCGCGGGAACGGCGTGAACTTCTTGGTGTAGCCGTTGAAGATCTTGTTCGTGCCCCAGCGCGCGATCGGGATCACCGGCACGTCGTTCTGCAGCGCCAGCCGCGCCGCGCCGCTGTAGGCCTCCTTCGGCCAGCCCAGCGGGTCCTTCGTGATGGTGCCCTCGGGGTAGATCACGATGACCTTGCCCTCCTCGAGCGCCTGGTGCGCGGCCTTGAGGCTGTCGCCGGCCGCGCTCGACCCGCGCGCCACCGGGATCTGCCCCGACCCGGTCACGATCCGGCCGAAGACCGGCACGTCCTTCAGGCTCGCCTTGAGGAAGAACCGCGGCACCCGCTTCTGCCGGTGCACGAACACCGCGTCGACCGCCGGGTCCAGGTGCGAGATGTGGTTCATCACCAGCACCGCGGGCCCCTGCCGGGGGATTTTCTCCGCGCCGAGGTACACCCGCTTGCCGATCGCGGTCAGCGGGTAGAACGCGGCGGCGGCCAGCCCCACCCAGAATCCGCCCTTCTCACGCCGTGCCACAGTTCTCCTCCTCGGGTCGCCTCTGCTCCGGTTGATCCTGCCGCCCGCCGGTTCGCGCAGTCCAGGGAGGGTGCGCTCACGCACGCGTCCGGCGGGTTTCGGGTAAAGATGGACAGGTGGACGCAGACCTGGTCATGCCGCTGAAACCGCCGCGCACGGGCAAGTCCCGGCTGCGCGGGGCGGTCGCCGAGCACCGGCACGCGGAGCTGGTGCTCGCGCTGGCCTGCGACACGCTGGCCGCGGTCACCTCGGTCGCCGGGGTCCGGCGCGTGCTCGTCGTCACCGCCGAGCCGGCCGCGCTGTCCGAATTGGCCGGTCTCGGCGTCGAACTGGTCGCCGAGCCCGCGGGCGGCGGGCTCAACGAAGCGCTGCGCCGTGGCGCGGAGCTGCTGCGCGCGGACGCGCCGGACGGAGTAGTCGGCGCGCTCCAAGCGGATCTCCCCGCGTTGCGCGCGGTGGATTTGGAGCAGGCGCTGACCGAAGCCGCGGGCCGCCGCGCGGTGGTGTTCGACCGGCAGGGCACCGGGACCACGCTGTTGCTGTCCGCGCCGGGAAAACCGCTCGACCCGCGGTTCGGCGCCGGCTCCGCGGAACTGCATCGCGCGTCCGGTGCGATTCCGCTCACCCAAGCGCTGCCGTCGCTGCGCAGCGACGTCGACACCGAGGATGATCTCCGCCACGCCGCGAAGCTCGGTCTGGGGAAGCGCACGGCGGCATTACTCCCGGCCGAACGGGCGCAATCGCGCTGACGTGTTCACTCGACCTTCATCGCGGCCTGCGCAAACCGCGGCTTCGTAGTGAACAATGGGCAGCGTGAGCACAGAAGACGGCAGCACTCCGGCCCGGCGGCGCGTGAAAAGCGGCAGCAGCGCGACCCCCTCGTCCCCGGCCCCGCGCTCCGCGGGCAGGAAGGCGACCTCGCGCGGGAACGCCGACTCCGCCGCGGCCCGTCAGGCGAAACCCAAGGCGGCTCCGGCGGAAGACAACGCCAAACCGGCCAAGCGCAAGACCGCCGCGTCGAGCGCGCTGCGCACCACGGCGAAGAAGCCCGCCGCGCCGCCCGCCGTCTCCAAGGCCGCCGTGCGGCCGCGCCGGACCACGACCGAGAGCGGCGAGGAATTCCGCTCCGTTCCGTCGGCCCCGCCCGCCGTCACGTCCGCGCCCACCGCCGTCGAGTCGCTTCCCGACGACCGTTATTTCAACCGCGAGCTGTCCTGGCTCGACTTCAACGCCCGCGTGCTCGCGCTGGCCGAGGACGAATCGCAGCCGCTGCTCGAGCGCGCGAAGTTCCTCGCCATTTTCGCGTCCAATTTGGACGAGTTCTACATGGTCCGGGTCGCCGGGCTGAAACGGCGCGACGGCACCGGCCTGTCGGTGCGCAGCGCGGACGGGCTCACGCCGCGCGAACAGCTGGACTACATCGCCAAGCGCAACCAGGACCTGGTCGAGCGGCACACCGCCGCGTTCAAGGAGCACCTGCGCCCGCAGCTGGCCGAGCAGGACATCCGGATCGTCGGCTGGGCCGACCTGTCCGGCGCCGACCAGCTCCGGCTGTCGAGCTACTTCTCCGAGCAGATCTTCCCGGTGCTCACGCCGCTCGCGGTCGACCCGGCGCACCCGTTCCCGTACATCTCGGGGCTGTCGCTCAACCTCGCGGTCACGGTGCGGGACCCGCAAGGCGGGCTCGAACGGTTCGCGCGCGTGAAGGTGCCGAGCAACGTGGCGCGGCTGATGCGTGTGGAAACCGAACGCGGCAGCCGGACCGCCACTTTCCTTCCGCTCGAGGAACTGATCTCCGCGCACCTGAGCGATCTGTTCACCGGCATGGAGGTGACCGAGCACCACGTCTTCCGCGTCACCCGCAACGCCGACTTCGAGGTCGAGGAAGACCGCGACGAGGACCTGTTGCAGGCGCTGGAACGCGAGCTGGCGCAACGCCGGTTCGGCCCGCCGGTGCGGCTCGAGGTCGCGCAGGACATGAGCGAGCACATGCTCGAACTGCTGCTGCGCGAGCTGGAGGTCGACCCCGAGGACGTCGTCGAGGTGCCCGGCCTGCTCGACCTCACCTGCCTGTTCCAGCTGTTCGCGGTCGACCGCAAGGAATTGAAGGACCGGCCGTTCGTGCCCGCGACGCATCCGGCGTTCGGCGAACGCGAGACGCCCAAGAGCGTTTTCGCGACGCTGCGCGAGGGCGACGTCCTGGTGCACCACCCGTACGATTCGTTCTCCACGAGCGTGCAGCGGTTCATCGAACAGGCCGCGGCCGATTCGAAGGTGCTGGCGATCAAGCAGACGCTGTACCGGACGTCCGGCGATTCGCCGATCGTGGACGCGCTGATCGACGCCGCCGAGGCGGGCAAGCAGGTCGTGGCGCTGGTGGAGATCAAGGCGCGGTTCGACGAGCAGGCCAACATCACCTGGGCGCGCACGCTGGAACGCGCGGGCGTGCACGTCGTGTACGGCTTGGTGGGCCTCAAAACGCACTGCAAGGTGTCGATGGTGGTGCGGCAGGAGGGTTCGACCATCCGCCGCTACTGCCACATCGGCACCGGCAACTACAACCCGAAGACCGCGCGGCTGTACGAAGACCTCGGCCTGCTCACGGCGGACCCGAGCATCGGCGCGGATATCACGGATCTTTTCAACGTCCTCACCGGCTACTCGCGCCAGGACACCTACCGCACGATCCTCACGTCGCCGCACGGCATCCGCCGCGGCATCGTGCGCGCGATCGGCGAGGAGATCGAACTCGCGCGCGCCGGGCTCGACGCGGGCATCCGGATCAAGTGCAACTCGCTCGTGGACGAGCAGGTGATCGACGCGCTGTACCACGCTTCCCAGGCCGGCGTTCCGGTCGACGTGGTGGTGCGCGGGATCTGCTCGCTGAAGCCGGGCGTCGAGGGCTTGAGCGAGAACATCCGCGTCCGCTCGATCCTCGGCCGGTTCCTGGAACACTCGCGGGTGTTCAACTTCCGCGCGGGCGGCACGCACTGGATCGGCAGCGCGGACATGATGCACCGCAACCTCGACCGCCGGATCGAGGCGCTGGTGCGGGTCAAGGACCCGCGGCTGACGCGGCAGCTGGACGACGTGTTCGATTCGGCGCTCGACCCGCACACGCGCTGCTGGGTGCTGAGTTCCTCGGGCGAATGGCAGCCGTTCCCGGCCGCCGGATCGCAGGTGCGCGACCACCAGCTCGAACTCGCGAAGCGGCACGGGGCCGTCGGATGAGCGTGGACGTCCGGGCCGCCGGCGCGGTGCTCTGGCGCCGCGCCGGCGCCGGGTTCGAGGTCGCCCTCGTGCACCGGCCCCGCTACGACGATTGGTCGCTGCCGAAGGGAAAGGTCGACCCCGGCGAGACGATCGCGGCCACCGCGGTGCGCGAGATCGCCGAGGAGACCGGATTCCGCGCGGTGCTGGGCCGCTATGTCGCGCAGACGAGGTACGAGGTGCCCGCGAAGAACAACGGGCGGCTGCTGCGCAAGAGCGTCGACTACTTCAGCGGCGAAGCCGTTTCCGGGGCCTTCGATCCCAACGAAGAGGTCGACGAACTGCGCTGGCTGGACCCCGTCACAGCCGAGCAGTTGCTCACGCGACCGGCGGATGTCCGGGTGCTGCGCGAGTTCTGCGCCCTCCCGCCCGCGCCGACGACCGTGTTGCTGGTGCGCCACGCCAAAGCGGGCAAACGCGAGGACTGGACCGGCGACGACGACCTTCGTCCGCTGTCGGAAGCCGGTCAGCGCCAAGCGGCCGCGCTGCGGGACCTGCTGCCGCTCTTCGGCCCCGACCGGGTGTTCTCCGCGCCGCGGCTGCGGTGCGTGCAGACCGTCGGCGGAGTCGCGGACGCACTCGGCGTCGAGGTGGCACACGAGCCGCTGCTGTCGGAGGAGGGCTACTGGCCCGATCCGCTGCTGGGAATCCGCCGCCTGCTGTCGATCGCGGCCGAGGGAGGCACTCCCGTCATCAGCAGCCAGGGCGGCGTGATCCCGGACCTGGTGAGCGCACTGGCGGACCGGGACGGCCTGGAGCTGCCCGCCGCCCGCGACGGAGTGGTGCCCAGCAAGAAGGGCTCGCTGTGGGTCCTGTCGTTCTGTCCCGGCGACGACGGACCGGTTCTGGTGGGCGCGGATTATTACCCGAGCCCCCTTCCCTCCCCGGTGCCTTCGGCGAGCTGATCTTTTTCGCGGGGCCCGGCGTCGCTTCGGCCGCGCCGGGCCCTTCTCATAAGCGCGGCTGTCCGCCATTCGCCGGGCCGCGGATTCTATAGAGACCGATAGTGCTGAGCGGCGCTCAGGACTTATCCCCGGTCCCGGCATAAGCGACGTCCGAGACAGCCGCCGAGGGGTTTAATTACCCCCGGCGGGGATTTATCTCCGGCTGTCGGATTAGCCCTCCCGGACGGGTCCGTGAAGGACTCCTTGCGGGAATCAGATTCCCTCAAGGAGTCCTTCACGACCCGCTTGAGTGCGCGATCACGGCCGCCGAATCTGTTGTTCTGTCAGCAATCCGGCGGGTTCTTTTCGCCGCCCTCGCAGGCCGCCGACCTCGGGAAACGCTGTCACGGCCGCATTCGGCTCAGCACCACGCCAACCCCCTGGCAGGCAGCGGATTCTCGGGTCTCCGTGCGCGTCGCCCGCCCAGGATCCAGCCGCTACAACAGCTCTGCGACCCGGTCCTCCCGCTCCCTCGCAGCGGCTCGCCGACCCGCCACCTCGCCCCGCCCGGAAACCCTGCGGCCACAACGGCTCAGCCACTCCAAACCCGCTCCCACCAGCTCGACAACACCGCCCCAGCATCTCGCCCAGCCGGAACCCGAGCCCCCGCAACACCTCGGCCCATCCCTGCAAAGCCCCGCCCGACAACCCGCCCCCAACACTTCGCCGCACCCCCGCAAAACCCAGCCCGACGCCCCGCCCCCAACTCCTCGCCGCACCCCCGCAAAGCCCCGCCCGACAACCCGCCCCCAACACTTCGCCGCACCCCCGCAAAACCCCGCCCCGCCCCACCGTTTTCCACCCGTCCAGCCGATCAAGCCGATCAAGCCCCGCGAGCCCCCGGAAACGCGGCAGGGCCCCGACCTCACCCGAGGTCGGGGCCCTGCCGCGAAGCAACGAATACCGGGGCTACTACTTCTTCTTGGCCGCCGAAGTCCGCTTCGCCGGGGCCTTCTTGGCCGCGGCCGTGGTCTTCTTCGCTGCCGCAGTGGTCTTGGCGGCAGGCTTGGCGGCTGCCTTCGCCCGCGTGGTGGCGGCGGCCTTCGGGGCCACCTTCGCCCGCGTGGCGGTCGACTTCGCGGCCGTCGCACGCGTAGTCGTCTTGGCCGCGGCGGCCTTGGCGGGAGCCTTGGCCGCGGTGGCGCGGGTGCGCGTGGCAGCGGGCTTCGCCGCCGTGGCACGGGTGCTGCGCGTGGCGGTCGTCGACGCGGCGCGGGTGGTGGTGGCGCGCGCGGTGGTGCCGGTGGCCCGCTTCGCCGCCGTGGCCTTCGGCAGCTTCTTCGAACCGGAAATCACGTCCTTGAACGTGGTGCCCGCGCGGAACGCCGGAACGTTCGTCTTCTTCACCCGCACGGTTTCGCCGGTGCGCGGGTTCCGCGCGGTGCGGGCGGCCCGAGCGCGCTTCTCGAACACCCCGAAGCCGGTGATGTTCACCTTCTCGCCCTTGTTGACCGTCCGGATGATGATGTCGACGAGACCGTCGACGGCCTCCGAAGCAACCTTTTTGTCGCCCAAACGCTCCGACAGCGCCTCGATCAGCTGGGCCTTGTTGGCCATTCCAGTCCCTCCAAGAAGAACTCTTCGTCCACGGCCAGGTCGGCCGGCTAACGCACACGGTATTACCAAGACAGCACAAATTCCAAACGGCACGCGAAATTTTCCCTTGCGGCGGGAACGGTTCCGCCCTCCCGAAGGACCCGATTCCGGTCCGGGGAGGTGCCGTTTGGCGTGGGCGAAGAGCGGGTCCGCCGGGGGTGGATTCCCTTTCTGAGCAGGGAATCCAGCCCCGGCGGCGCAGGTCAGGAGGTCGCGGCGGGAAGCGTCGCGGGCTTCCACGAAGGCCGCTGGGACTCGAACGCGTCGATGTCCCCCGCGTGGCGCAGAGTCAGCGCGATGTCGTCGAGCCCTTCGAGCAGCCGCCAGCGGACGTAGTCGTCGATCTGGAACGGCGCGGTGAAGTCCTTGGCCCGCACGGTCTTGGCTTCGAGGTCGACCGACACCTCGGTGCCGGGCTCGTTCTCCAGCAGCTTCCAGAGCAGTTCGACATCCGACTGCTCGCACTGCGCGGCGACGAGGCCGCCCTTCCCGGAGTTGCCGCGGAAGATGTCGGCGAAACGGGACGAGACGACGACCCGGAAGCCGTAGTCCATCAACGCCCACACGGCGTGCTCGCGCGACGAGCCGGTGCCGAAGTCCGGTCCGGCGACGAGCACCGAGCCGCTGGAGAACGGTTCCTGATTGAGGATGAAGTCGTCCTGGGCGCGCCAGGCGGCGAACAGCCCGTCCTCGAATCCGGTGCGGGTCACGCGCTTGAGGTAGACGGCCGGGATGATCTGGTCAGTGTCCACGTTGGACCTGCGCAGCGGGACCCCGATCCCGGTGTGCTGGGTGAACGGTTCCATGGTGGGAGCTCCTCTCCGGGAGGTCAGGCGGGCAGGTCGGCGGGCGAGGACAGCGTCCCGCGCACGGCGGTGGCGGCGGCCACGAGCGGCGAGACGAGGTGCGTGCGCCCGCCCTTGCCCTGCCGTCCCTCGAAGTTGCGGTTGGAGGTGGACGCGCTGCGCTCGCCGGGGGCGAGCTGGTCCGGGTTCATCCCGAGACACATGGAGCAGCCCGCCTGCCGCCATTCGGCTCCCGCCTCGGAGAAGATCTTGTCCAGGCCTTCCTCCTCGGCGGTCTTGCGCACCCGCATCGAACCGGGCACCACGAGCATCCGGACCGAATCGGCCACCTTCCGCCCGCGCAGCACCTCCGCCGCGGCGCGCAGGTCCTCGATCCGGCCGTTGGTGCAGGAGCCGAGGAAGACCGTGTCCACGGCGATCTCGCGCAGCGGGGTGCCCGGCTCCAGATCCATATAGGACAGCGCCTTCTCGGCGGCGAAGCGCGCGTTCTCGTCGGGGATCGCGGCCGGGTCCGGCACGGAATCGCCCAGCGGCAGGCCCTGTCCGGGGTTGGTGCCCCACGTCACGAACGGCGTCAGCCGGTCCGCGTCGAGGTGGACCTCGGCGTCGAATTCCGCGCCCTCGTCGGTGCGCAGCTCGCGCCAGTTCTCGACGGCGGCGTCCCAGTCCTCGCCCTTCGGCGCGTGCGGACGGCCCTTCAGGTAGGCGAAGGTCGTCTCGTCCGGCGCGATCATGCCGGCGCGCGCGCCCGCCTCGATCGACATGTTGCAGATGGTCATCCGGGCTTCCATCGACAGCTCTTGGATGGCCTTGCCGCGGTACTCCAGGACGTAGCCCTGACCGCCGCCGGTGCCGATTTTGGCGATCACCGCGAGGATCACGTCCTTCGCGGTGACACCCGGCTGCAGCGAGCCGTCGACGTTGATCGCCATCGTCTTGAACGGCCGCAGCGGCAGCGTCTGGGTGGCGAGCACGTGCTCGACCTCGGAAGTGCCGATGCCGAACGCCATCGCGCCGAACGCGCCGTGCGTCGAGGTGTGACTGTCGCCGCACACCACGGTGGTGCCGGGCTGGGTCAGCCCGAGCTGCGGTCCGATCACGTGCACGATGCCCTGTTCGGCGTCGCCCATCGGGTGCAGCCGGACGCCGAACTCCTTGCAGTTGCGGCGAAGCGTGTCGACCTGGGTGCGGGACACCGGGTCGGCGATCGGGAGGTCGATGTCCACCGTGGGGACGTTGTGGTCCTCGGTGGCGATGGTGAGGTCGGGGCGGCGCACCGGCCGCCCGGCCAGCCGCAGTCCGTCGAACGCCTGCGGGCTGGTCACTTCGTGCACCAGGTGGAGGTCGATGTAGAGCAGATCCGGTTCGGCGCCTTCGCCTCGGCGCACGAGGTGGCTGTCCCACACCTTCTCCGCCAGCGTACGAGCCTTGCCGGTGGGGCTGGTCATCTCCGGCTCCTTCCACGGGATCGGCCGGGAGCACGGAACCCGGACGGTGCCGGTGAGGAGGGGGCAGCCGCGGCTGTCCGCGGCTCCGGGTTTCGTTTTTCCCAGATTCTGGACTTCCCACAGTGCGGGAAGATAGTATCGCGTCGTGGGACAGCATAGCGGTATCGGAGTACTGGACAAAGCCGTGGCCGTGCTGCAGGCCGTCGCCGAGGACCCGTGCGGGCTGGCGGAACTGTGCACGCGCACCGGGCTTCCTCGCGCGACCGCGCACCGGCTCGCGGTCGGACTCGAAGTGCATCGCCTGTTGCGGCGAGGGCCGGACGGACGCTGGCGGCCGGGCACCGCGCTCGCCGAACTCGCGGGCGGCTCGACCGACCCGTTGCTCGACGCGGCGAGTTCGGTGCTGCCGAAGCTTCGCGACATCACCGGCGAAAGCGTTCAGCTTTACCGGCGCGACGGCGTGCAGCGCGTGTGCGTTTCGACCGCGGAACCGCCGAGCGGTTTGCGCGACACGGTTCCGATCGGTTCGCGCCTGCCGATGACGGCCGGCTCGGGCGCGAAGGTCCTTGCCGCGTGGTCGGATCCGCACACGCAGCGGACGATCCTCGCCGACGCGGTTTACGGCGAACGCACTCTGCTCGAAGTGCGCCGCCGCGGCTGGGCGCAAAGCGTCGCCGAACGCGAGCCGGGCGTCGCGAGCGTTTCGGCCCCGGTGCGCGATTCCTCCGGCACAGTCGTGGCGGCGGTGTCGGTCTCCGGCCCGATCGAACGCATAGGGCGCAAGCCCGGCGCCCGATGGGCGGCCGACCTCCTCGCCGCCGCCGACGCTCTCCAGGAACGCCTCTGACGCCCCGCTCCCACCACGCCCCAACCCCAGGCCGCTTCCCGCCGCACCGGCGGGAGGCGGCCTTTTTCGTACCGGCGATCCGCACGGCGAACGCACTCCGCTCGAAGCTCCCCGCCATGGGGCCCAAAGCGTCGCCGACTCCGAACCGGACCCCGCGAACGATTCCGCCCCCGTACGCGATTCCCCCGGCGCAGCCGTCGCCGCAGCCTTGTTCTCCAATCCCCGGCTGCCTCTCCGCCACGTCCGAGGGAGGCGACCTTCTCGGCACGCGGCCGAACGCACTCTGCCCAAAGCACCCCGCCGCCAAGCCCCAGCGTCGCCGAACCCGAACCGGACCCCGCGAACGATTCCGCCCTCGCACGCGATTCCCTCGGCACAGCCGTCGCCACAGCCTCGGCGTCCCGCCCGATCGGACCCATCGGCCGCGAACCCGGCGCGCGACGGGAGCCCCGGGAACGTCTCCGGCGGTCGGCTCCCGCCGCGCCCCAACCCCGGACCGGCTCACGCCACGCCCGTGGGGGACAGCCTTTTTCGCGCGGTTTTCGATCGTCCTCAGTAGACCGTCCGGCCGCTTCGGGGGTCGTCCGAGCGGCCGTGCGCGAGAAGACCGGAGTACCTCAAGAAAAGGCAAAACCGCAGGACAGCGGGTGTCTACATGCGACTTTGCCGACGCCGCAAGCACTCTCGCGGGTCTTCCGGCCAGTGAAAGAATCCGGAGCCGAGAGCCTCGCGGGGGTCGTCGGCAATCCGGACGCGGCAACGAAAAAGGCAGGTCCCGATTGGACTTGCGAAGTCTATGGGTGATAATGACTGCGTTCGGCCTGTATGGCCGTATAAAACAAGTTCTGGTTGGAGGAACTGGAATGGCCAACAAGGCCCAGCTGATCGAAGCTCTGTCGGAGCGCATCGGCGACAAGAAGGCAGCCGCGGAAGCCGTCGACGGTCTCGTCGACATCATCATCCGCACCGTCCACAAGGGCGAAAAGGTCACCATCACCGGCTTCGGTGTCTTCGAGAAGCGCGCGCGTGCCGCCCGCACCGCTCGCAACCCGCGCACCGGCGAAGCCGTGCGGGTCAAGAAGACCAACGTTCCGGCGTTCCGCGCGGGCACCACGTTCAAGGACGTCATCTCCGGCTCGAAGAAGCTGCCGAAGGCGACTGCCGTGAAGCGTGCGACCGCCAGCGCCCCCAAGGCGACCGCCACCCGCGCCACGGCGACGACCACCACTCGCGCCAAGGCCGCCGCTGCCAAGCCGGCCGCGACCCGCACCCGCGCCACCGCGGCCAAGGCTCCCGCCAAGGCCACCGCCGCGAAGGCCACCACCACCCGCGCCAAGGCGACCGCCACCAAGGCCACCGCGGCCAAGGCGGCTCCGAAGGCCGCCACCACGCGGGCGAAGGCCGCTGCCAAGCCGGCCGCCAAGAAGACCACGGCGACCGCGAAGAAGGCTCCGGCCAAGCGCACCTCGGCCGCGAAGAAGAAGTAACTCCGGCTTTCCGGAACCTGAAGACAAGCCCCGCCCGGCTTCTCCCCGGGCGGGGCTTGTCGCATCTCTGCCCTTTTTTCCCGCCCCGGAGGCACTGTCCGACCGCGGCGCCGACGAAGTCCGCGCCCGCACCGCAGGATTTCGAGGCGCCAGAAGAGCGTTTCGGCGACCGCCTTCAAGATCCGTTGGCACGCTTGCCCGTCCGGATCCCGAAGCCGCACTCAGGACCGTGAGCGGCCCTGGAGCCCTCTCCGCCGTCCCGGCCGCGAGCATTGTCCCCGCCGTACCACATCCGCGCAGCGCGAAGGAAATCGGCGGAAGACCGAAGCGTTTTCCCGATCACACCGGCCATCTCGCGCGCGTCTCCAGTCGATCACCTGTTCCCCCAAGCAACTGCGAACGCCCGCGCGGAGCAGCCTTCGGGGTTTCCTTGCCGTGTCCGGATCGCCACCTTGCGTGGCCGTCAGGTGTCGGCGATCACCCAGGCCACGCAAGGTCCACAACAGACTTTCGGGTTGTTATGCGAACGTGACAACCACACACTGTGGCCACGCGTAATCCAGTCGGGCGAACGGGCGAATCCGGACTGGTTTCGCCAGCGCACACCGTCTTTTCCCCGTTGCCTCAGCAGTGTCTCGCGGGCGGGCGCGCCGCGTCGGCGAAAGTGGGTGCCGGGCCACGAAAACCGGCCGTCATCGGTGAACCGGTCGCGCGATCGGCTCCGAGCAGTGTTGGTCTATGCAATCATGTCGCCCGGCAAGGACCCCGAATGCGAGAACATGAGACGACTGTGCCGATAGTTCGTGTGGAGAAGCTGTACAAAGTGTTCGGCCGCCGGGCGGAAGAGGCGGTCGGCAAGCTGGAGAACGGCGCCGATCGCGCCGAATTGGAGCTGCCCGGCGTGACCGCGGCGGTGATCGACGCCTCCTTTACCGTGGAGCGCGGCGAAATTTTCGTGGTGATGGGACTGTCCGGTTCGGGCAAGTCGACCCTGCTGCGCACGCTGAACGGATTGCTCCCGGCCACCTCCGGCCGGGTTCTGGTGGACGACATCGACCTCACCGACAAGTCCGCCGCGCAGGTGCGCGAACTGCGCCAGCGGCGGATGAGCATGGTGTTCCAGCACTTCGCGCTGTTCCCGCACCGGACGGTCGCGGAGAACGTCGCCTACGGGCTGAGCGTGCAGAACGCGCCGCGCGAGCGGCAGCGCGAACGCACCGCCGAAGCGCTGGAGATGGTCGGGCTCACCGGATGGGAGGACCGGTTGCCCGGTCAGCTTTCCGGCGGGATGCGCCAGCGCGTCGGCCTCGCCCGCGCGCTGGCCGCGGACACCGAGATCCTGCTGATGGACGAGGCGTTCAGCGCGCTGGACCCGTTGATCCGCAAGGAGATGCAGGACCAGCTCCTGATCCTGCAGCGGCAGCTGGGCAAGACGATCGTGTTCATCACGCACGACCTCAACGAGGCCATGCGCCTCGGCGACCGGATCGCGATGATGCGCGACGGCCGGATCGTGCAGGTGTCGACCGCGCAGGAGATGCTCACCGAGCCGGCCGACGACTACGTCGCGAAGTTCGTGCGCGACGTCGACCGCAGCCGGGTGCTCACCGCGTCCGCCGTGATGCGGCCCGCGGAAATCTCGTTCACCCCGGCGACAACGCCCGCCGAAGCGCTGGAAACGATGCGCCGGAACGAACTCGCCGGCGTGCTGGTGACCGAGGACGGCAAGTTCGCCGGCGCGGTCGACCGGCGCGCGGTGAGCGAAGCCGCGGACCAGGGCACGGAAACGATCGCCGGGATCGTCGACCGGTCCGCCGCGCGCACCGGACCGGAAACGCAGATAGCCGACCTGTTCGGCCACGCCGCGTCCGCGCCCGCGCCGCTCGCGGTGGTCGACGCCGACGGCGCGCTGCTCGGCATGGTGACCCGCGAGGCGCTGCTGAACGCGCTGAGCACAGGAGAAAACGACGAACAGGAGGTGAACGCCCGTGTCTGACAACGTCCTCGTCGGCGACCTGCCGCAGATTCCCGTCGGCACCTGGTTCAAGGCGATCATCGACTGGCTGCAGGGCAACATCGGCCCGTTCTTCGATTTCGTCGACAAGATCGTCAACGGCGCGGTCACCGGCCTCGCGTCGGGACTGACCTGGCTGCCGTGGCCGGTGCTGGTCGTGGTGTTCGCCGGGCTCGGCTGGTGGCTGCGCGGCTGGAAGTTCGGCCTCGGCTCGGCGATCGGGTTCGCGCTCATCGACAGCCTGCGCGAATTCCCGTCCGCGATGCAGACGCTGTCGCAGGTGCTGATTTCCGGCGTGGTCGCGGTGGCGATCGCGGTGCCGGTCGGGATCGCGGCCGCGCGCAACGAAACGGTGAGCCGGATCGTGAAGCCGGTCCTGGACTTCATGCAGACGCTGCCCGCGTTCGTCTACCTGATCCCGGTCATTTTCTTCTTCTCGATCGGCCCGGTGCCGGGCGTGGTGGCGACCGTCGTGTTCTCGCTGCCGCCGGGCGTGCGGCTGACCGAACTCGGCATCCGCCAGGTCGACCCGGAAATGGTCGAGGCGGGCGAGGCGTTCGGCTCGCCGCCGGGACGGATCCTGCGGGAGATCCAGATCCCGCTCGCGATGCCGTCGATCATGGCCGGCATCAACCAGATCATCATGCTGTCGCTGTCCATGGTCGTGATCTCCGGCATGGTCGGCGCGCCCGGCCTCGGCGCCGAGGTCTACGCCGCGGTCACGAGCCTGAAGCTGGACCTGGGTTTCAACGCCGGTCTCGGCGTCGTCGTGCTGGCCATCTACCTCGACCGGCTCACTTCCTCGCTGGGGGCGCGCTCCGCGGTGGGCCGCGCCCTTCGCCGGGCCGACGCGGCCTGATCCACCTCCACCGCAACGAGAAAGGACGAACGAGTGCGCACTTCGAAACGGCTCAGCCGGATCTTCGCCGTGGGCGCCGCCGTGACGGCCCTGGTCGGCCTCACCGCGGCGTGCGGCGGCCGGGAGTCCCAGTCGAACAACAGCCAGGAAGCCAAGAGCGTCACCATCGGCTACATCAACTGGGACGAGGACGTCGCCCTCACCAACCTGTACCAGGCGGTGCTGGAGGAAAAGGGCTACAAGGTCAAGACGCAGATGCTCGACGTCGGCCCGATCTACGCGGGCCTCGCGAAGGGCGACGTCGACCTGTACCTCGACTCGTGGCTGCCCGCGACGCACAAGCAGTACTGGGACCAGTACAAGGACAAGCTCGAAGACCTCGGCGTCTGGTACGACAACGCGACCCTCAACCTCGCGGTGCCGGACTACGTGAGCGACGTCAACAGCCTCGCCGACCTCAAGGACAAGGCGAGCATGTTCGGCGGCAAGATCACCGGCATCGAGGCGAGCGCGGGCGAGACCGGCATCGTGCAGAAGAACGCGATCCCGCAGTACGGCCTCGACGGCGCGATGACCCTGCAGAACTCGTCGACCACCGCGATGCTGGCCGCGCTCGACAGCTCGATCAAGGCGAAGAAGCCGATCGTCGTGACGCTGTGGCACCCGCACTGGGCGTACTCGCGCTACCAGCTCAAGGATCTCAAGGACCCGAAGGGCGCCATGGGCAAGGGCGAGCAGATCCACGCGCTGGGCCGCAAGGGCTTCGAGAAGGACTTCCCGGCGCTCGCCGGCGTGGCCAAGAAGCTGAAGATGTCGGACGAGGACCTCGGTTCGCTCGAGGACGCGATCCAGAAGGCCCCGAAGGGCCAGGAAAAGACCGCCGCGAAGCAGTGGGCGGATCAGCACAAACAGTTCGTGGACCAGGCTTTCGCCGGTCTCTGAGCCAGCGCCTCCCGGGTCGGATCGACCCCGCCTCCCGTTCTCCGGGACGGCGGGGTCGTTTCTTTTTCAACCGCGCGGGGCAGTTGATGAGGCCCGATTCCCCCTGATTCGTTGCCCAGCACCGTTATCGAGCGGAATCCGCCGCGGGATACGGCACACTGGTCGCATGTCTCGCGCGCCGATTCCTGCCCGCACCGACGTACCCGACGACGTCGACGCGGTCACCGAAGCCGTGCTCACCGCTTCCCGCCTGCTGGTCGCCGTGTCCGCGCGGTCCATCGCCTCGGCGGGCGACCTCATCACCGTGCCGCAATTCCGGCTGCTGGTGGTGCTGCATTCCCGCGGCCCGCTCAAACAGGCCGCGCTCGCCGAACATCTCGGCGTCACGCCCTCCACCGCGAGCCGGATGATCGACCGCCTGGTCGCGGTCGCGCTGGTCGCCCGATTGGGCAATCCGTCGTCCCGCCGCGAGGTCGTCATCGAACTCACTCAGGAAGGCGACCGAATCGTCCGCGTCGTCACTCATCGACGGCGTCGCGAAATCGCCGCCATCGTGGAGAAAATGCCCGAAACGGCCCGGCGTGGCCTGGTAGCCGCCCTGACCGCTTTCGCCGAGGCTGGCGGCGAACCCCCAGCCGGAAGTCCCGCCGACCCAGTCTGGGTCTAAATTTCCGCCGCCACCGCACGAATCCCGTCGGTCACCTCTTTCGCCGACGGCGCTTCCTCCGGATCAAGCAGCCACTGCACCATCAGCCCGATCACCAACGCGCTCTGCACCGCCCCGCCGACCCCTTTGCGCGCCTCGCGCAGTCCTTGGACGAGATGCTCGCGCACGTCCGGCGACCGCTCCGCCTGCACCAGCGCTTCAAGCTGAGCCACCCACAACGCCCGATGCTCGCCGAAGCTGCCGATCATCCGCTTCAGCCCCTGCTCGGACAGGTCGAACGACGAATCCGCGACTTCCCCGCCGAGCTCGTCGACCGCCGCCACCAACGCCTGCGTCAGCAACGCGTCCCGCGACCCGAAGTGATACCCGATAGCCGCGTGACTGACCCCCGCCGCGGCCGCGATGTCGCGCACCGTCGTGTTGCCCCAGCCCCGCTCGACCAAGCACCGCTTCGCCCCGGCCAGCAGATCCTCGCGATTGCCCATGGGCACAGCCTATCTTGCCCGCTTGGTTTGACCAAATGGTTTGACCAAATGGACAAGTCGGGTCTACCGTCGGCCCATGACCTCCCTGAACGTCCTCATCTCCGGCGCAGGCGTAGCCGGCACGACCCTCGCCGAACTCCTCACCCGCTCCGGCCACCGCGTGACGCTCGTCGAACGCGCCCCCACCCTCCGGCACACCGGCTACGCCGTGGATTTCCGCGGTGCCGCCTTCGATGTCCTGTCCGAGCTGGGCATCCTCGAGTCAGTCCGCCGCCACGACACGAAAATGACCGGAACCGCCATCCTCGACCGCGACGGCACCCAGGTAGACCACCTCCCCGCCGAAGCTTTCGCCGGCGAGCTAGAGGTCCCCAAGCACGTCCTGAACGAGCTGCTGTATGCCCTGACTGTCGATCATGTCGAGTACCGCTTCGGCACCTCGATCACATCCCTGACGCAAACTGAGACCGAAGTGACCGCCGAACTAACCGACGGCACTGCGGCGACCTACGACCTGGTCTTCGGCGCCGACGGCGTGTACTCGAAAGTCCGCCAGCTGGCCTTCGCCCCACACTCCGTGGCCCTGCAACACCTAGGCCTCTCCGGCGCAGGCTTCACGATGCCCAACTTCCTTGCCCTGGATCACAGCGGGCTCCTCCGCGCGGTAAACGGCACCGCGGTCTACCTGTTCAACTCAGCGGATCCGGACCGTCTCACCGTGAGCCTGTCCTTCGGAACGCCTTCCGGAGCCCTGGACCGTCTCGCCCGAGCCGACCAGGAAGCCGCGACGCGCACCGCTTTCGCCGGTGACACCTGGCACACCCCTCGGTTGCTGGAGGCGATGTCGGAAGCTTCGGACTTCTACTTCAGCTCGAATGCGCAGGTGCATTTGGACAGCTGGGCAACGGGCCGAATCGCCCTGCTGGGAGACGCCGGATACTGCGCCGCACCCGCCGCAGGCATGGGCACGTCCCAAGCCCTGCTCGGCGCGCGATCACTGGCCCGCCACCTGGCGACTGCGGATCACGCGGAGGCTTTCGCTCGGTATGAAGCCGAACTCCGCCCGTATGTCACGGAAAACCAGACCAACGGCCGCTCCGCAGCCGCGCTGTTCGGCGGCGCACAGGAGGATTGAGCTGGACTTCCCTGCCCGCGGCCGGTGGCTTCCTTGCTCGCTTCCTCGCAGGCCCCGCCGCTCCTACGGCCTTCGCTCGCCTTCAAGTCTCGGCTTTTGCTGGCCTGCAGCGCATTGCGTGCGCCGCCCGGCCACCGCCCGCCTGCAACTCTCGGCTTTGCTGGCCCGCGGCGCTTTTCGCCCGCCTCCCCCGGCCACCGCTCGGCTGTAGGTCTCAGCTTTGCTGGCCCGCAGCGCTTCGCGCACCCCGTCCCCAGCCACCGCTCGCCCGCAATTCCCGGCCTTGCACCGGCCCGCGGAACTTTGCGCCTCCGGCCACGCCCGACCCACTCCTCGTCGGCCCGGACGCCACCCGCACACCGCAACCCGCGTCACACACCGCAATCCCGTGCGGAACCCGGCCTCATTCCCACCAGCCCCGCCCACCCCATCAACCCCGGGCTTTCCCCATAAACACAACAAAGCCCGGTTGATCCAAAGATCAACCGGGCTGGCTGTACCCCCGATGGGATTCGAACCCACGCTACCGGCGTGAGAGGCCGGCGTCCTAGGCCGCTAGACGACGGGGGCTTAGGAACTTCCCCGTTTCCGGGGCTTTTCTTGCGAGAGAGAACTTACCAGAAGCGATTTCGCACTTCCGAGAGGGGGTCCTCTCCGCAGCTGGGGTACCAGGACTCGAACCTAGACTAACTGGACCAGAACCAGTCGTGCTGCCAATTACACCATACCCCAGTGAGGTACTTTCCCGGTTGCCCAGGTCAGTGCCGCACGAGAAGAAATACTAGAACATCCCGCCGCGGACCGTCGCAGCGGGGGTCCCCGCCGCCCGAGGGGCGGGCACACCGACGGTCGCGTACTCCGAAACCAGCAGCTCAGGAAGCTCATCGAGGCCCGTCACCGTGTGTACTCCCTCGGGCGCGCGCTCGCCGGTGCGACTGGTCCCGTCGCGATCGAGCCACACCGCGCCGAGCCCGGCGTCGAACGCGCCGATGGCGTCGGTGTCGAGCTTGTCCCCGACGTGCACCGTGCGCTCCGGCGGGCAGTCCAGCGCCAAGCACACCGAGTGGAACATCACCGGATCGGGTTTCGCGACCCCGACCTCGCCCGCGATCGCGACATGGTCGAAAAACGGCGCGAGCCCGAGTTCCGCGATTTTCTGCCGCTGATGAACCCCTGAGGCGTTCGTCACGGCGGCGAGCTGCAGTCCGGCGGCGCGCAGCCATTCAAGACAGGGAAGAACATCATCGAATAACCGCCAGGACCGCGCCAAAATCTCCCGCCGGCGCGCCTCGAACGCGCTCACTTGCGCGGAGTCCCCGAAGATACCCAACTCGGCAAGGAAACATTCAGTACGCCGGTGATGCATCACGTCGTAGCCAAGCTTCCCGGCGACAACGAGCGCGACGTGCTCCTCGGTGATCAAATCCCACAACGGCCAGAGGTCGTCGCGCCCGGTAAGCGCGTGCAAGGTACGGCGGATCGCGGCGGTGCAATCGATCAACGTGTCATCGATGTCGAGGCAAACCAGACTCAGCTCAGGAGGCGCCCACGGTTCGCGGCCGGCAGCGGCCGGCGGGGCAGTGCGAGCGCGCGACAGAGCGGCCGGGGCGAAATCCACCCCGTGAGGCTAGGGCACTCGCCGCGTTCGCAACGCGGCCAAAAAGGTGATTACCTCCGAGCCGTTGCCGCTGACCGGCTCTACTGCCGGTGCACAAAGTGTCCGCCCGGTGACGTTCACCACCGCCCCAGAGGGCCGAGCGGGTGAAAGACGGTTACTCCACACTCCTCCGAGAACTTGCAAATTCCGAACGATCTCCTCAGCCACCCACGCCAGCCCCTGTTGCCCTGTCGCCGAAAAACCCTGTCGCCCCAACCCTTTCCCGCCACAGAGCCGTCCCTCCCGGACTCTGCCACCCGCCGAAGCAACAACAACCACGCATAGCTTCCGCCACCGAACTAACCGCCCGAAATCTTTTCCCGAAAAATATCGGTACTCCGCTCTTTCCATCCGGGCAGCAGTGCCCCCAGCACTCTCTCGAGATCCACATACGCGGACCACACACCATTACGCAAACTCCCCACATTCTGGTCCCCGCACGACAACATCAACTCCTCTGCTGACACCAACCAGTCGAACTTCCCGCCTCCGCAATCCCCCTCTGCGGCGCCCCTCCCCCGCTTCCGTCTCACGACTTCGCCGCCCACGCACCACCAACTACCCGCACCCGCCGCGCCCGACTGCCGCCAACACTTCCGCAGCCACCGCCCCCCTGAGGGCTCCCGGCAACACCCCCTTGAAGCCTTCGCCAGCCCCTCAGTTCGACCACGGCGCCCAAGCGCACCTCCCGACCGTCGACGACCACGAACACACCCCATCGGCCGACTTGACGCCCTGTCCGCCCAGGTGCATCCTCGAATTATTCAACAAACGATGAATAAGAGGGGAGCTGGGAAAGATGACCGAACACACGGGGTGCGTCATCGTCGGCGGCGGGCCGGCCGGCATGGTGGCGGGACTGCTCCTGGCCCGAGCGGGCGTAGAAGTCACAGTGCTGGAGAAGCACGCGGATTTCCTCCGCGATTTCCGCGGCGACACCGTCCATCCGTCCACCCTCGCGCTCCTGGACGAACTGGGCCTAGGCGAGAAGTTCGAGGCTCTGCCCCACACGAAGGTGACCACCGTCGGACTCCCGACCCCCGACGGCGACCCCCTGACCATCGCCGACATGTCGCTGCTGAAGGTCCCCCGCCCCTACGTAGCGATGGTCCCCCAATGGGACTTCCTTGACCTGCTCTCCGAAACAGCGCAGAAAGAGCCGACCTTCACCCTGCGCCTGGAAACCGAAATGACCGGCCTCCTCCGCTCCGGCCGCCGGGTCACCGGCGTCCGCTACCGCGCCGCCGACGGCACCGAAGGCGAACTGACGGCCAACCTGGTAATCGCCGCCGACGGCCGCTGGTCATTGACCCGCCGCTCGGCCGGCCTCACCCCGCGCGAGTACTACACCCCGTTCGACGCCTGGTGGTTCCGCCTTTCCAGGAAGCCCGAAGAGCGGGAAGCCACGCTGATGCCGAGGATGAGCAAGCGCCACTTCGCCGTGCCGTTGCCGCGCAAGGGCTACTACCAGATCGCCTACCTCGCGCCGAAGGGCAAAGATCTGGGCGAGGCAGGCATCGAAAGCTTCCGCCGCGACGTCGTCGAGGTCTGCCCGGAATTCGCCGACCGAGTGCACGAACTGAAGTCGATGGACGACGTCAAGGTCCTCAACGTCCGCCTCAACCGCTTGAACCGCTGGCACGTCGACGGCCTGCTCTGCATCGGCGACGCCGCCCACGCGATGTCCCCGGTAGGCGGCGTCGGAATCAACCTGGCGGTACAAGACGCCGTCGCCGCCGCGAGGCTACTGGCCGACCCGCTCCTGCGAGGCAGGCCGACCGAAAAGGATCTCGCCGCCGTCCGCAGCCGCCGCCTCCTGCCGACCGTCGCCGTCCAGGGTCTGCAACGCCTTCTCCACCGCCGCGTGATGGGCCCCGTAATGACCGGGCGCGCCGACGGACCCCCGCGTCAATTGATCACGCTGCTCAGGCGCTTCCCGAAACTCTCCCGTGTCCCGGCATTCCTCATCGGCGTAGGCATCCGCAGGGAATCCGCACCAGCCTTCGCCCGCCGCCCGGCAGAACCAGCACGCCGCTAGCCCCCACAACCGATTCGCCACCAAACGGCAACGCCTCTTACCCGCGACCTGCCACCCACCGCCCACCGGCACGCACCCGCCGGTGGGCCATGGCAAAACAACGGCAACCCGTTTCGCCACTGCCCGGCGACAACGGCGCCGCCCACCCGACGCAGACCCCCAAGTCACCAACCGGCAACAGCGAGTCGCCCGCTCATGAGCCGACCACCCTCGCCACTGAACGGCAAAAACTCGCACCGCCCGGCAGCTAAAAGTCTCCCATATGCCGTCGCCACCCATCGGCAACAGCACCAGCCACCAGCCCAGTGGGCCCCGCCACCGTTTCGCCGCTAAATGGCGACAACCCCGACGCCTCGCCAACCGAGCATCAACGACTCTCTCGCCACCGACCGACAAGAGCGTCCACTCACCAGTCTCGAGCGCCAAGTCGCCATTCGCCGCTCAGCGACGACAGCACCGACTGCCCAGCACGAGCACTAAGTCGCTTCTCGCCACTCAACGGCAACAGCGCCCACCGCGCACCAACGCGAGCACCAACTCACTTCTCGCCACTCAGCGACGACAGCAACCTCTGCTCACCAACGCGAGCGCCAAGTCGCCTCTCGCCACTCAGCGACGACAGCGCCAACCGCTCACCAACCGAAGCGTCGAGCACCATTCGCCATTCAGCGGCAACGACACCGCCAACCCCAGCAACCCGGCACCGGCCCCGTGCCTCGCCGCTCAGCGGCAACGGCCCGAGCCACGCCCGACCCTCCCCAACGGCCAGAAAACCAATCCCGACCAGGGATTCGCCACTAAACGGCAACGCCCAAAACCACCCGCCGAGCCGCTGTCGCCGAAAAACGGCGACAGCCAGCTCAGAGGCTTTGCACCGGGTTCGTCAGGGTCCCGAGGCCATCGATCGTGATGGACACCGACTGCCCGTCAACGATCGGGCCGACTCCCTCCGGCGTGCCGGTGAGGATCACGTCGCCGGGAAGGAGCGTCATCACCCGCGACACGAACTCCACCAGCTCGGGCACCTTGTGCACGAGATCCGAGGTCCGGCCGTCCTGCTTCAGCTCTCCGTCGACCTCGCTGCGGAGCGCCAAGTCGGACGGGTCGATCGACGTGTCGATCCACGGACCGAGCGGGCAGAAGGTGTCGAAACCCTTCGCCCGGCCCCACTGGCCGTCGGACTTCTGCAGGTCACGCGCGCTCACGTCGTTCGCGACCGTGTAACCGAGGATCGCACTGGCCGCGCGGGCCGCGGGCACGTTCTTGACCGGCTGTCCGATGACGACCGCGAGTTCGCCCTCGAAGTCGACGCGACCGACATCCGACGGACGGCGGATCGGAGCGTTCGGCCCGATCACCGTCGTGGACGGCTTGATGAACAGCATCGGCGCGGACGGCACCTCGTTGCCGAACTCCGCCGCGTGCTTCGAGTAGTTCCGGCCGACGGCGATCACCTTCGACGGCAGGATCGGCGCGAGCAGCCGGACGTCGGCGAGCGGCCAGCGCTTGCCGGTGAAGTTCGGCTGGCCGAACGGATGTTCCGCGATCTCGAGGACCTGGGCGTCGTCGCCGTCCCCCTCGATCGAAGCGAACGCGACACCACTGGGATGAGCAATACGAGCTAGACGCACCACACCAGTCTACGTATACCCACCGACTGTCGCGCACCCCGAGCGTGCGCGACAGTCCCCATCGCTCGATTCCGCGCGAATGTACCCTCGCACCGGCTAACCGGCCGTGACCGAAATGGCGCGAAACGACCCTTCACTCCAGCAAGAAACGACGGCCTGCACGACCACTCCCCGCAGCACCAACACGAACGGTCGTCAACAGACCCGACTGTGAGCCGCAATACCCACCACACGAAGGACACCAGGCGCAAACGTCCCAACGCGACTCATCCGTCAGCCCTACTCACCCGCCCACAGCAGCCACTCCCAGCTCAGGCACCGTCTGCTCCCGCTCCGACGCGACTGTCAGGCTCTTGTGGACCAACGCGTCACACAACGCCAGCCAGCTCGCCTCGACGATGCTGCCGTGCACCCCCACCGTCGTCCATTCGTGTTCGCGGTCACTAGTTTCGAGAAGCACCCGGGTGACAGCGTTAGTCCCTGGGTTCGACGGCAAGATCCGCACCTTGTAATCGGCCAGCTCCATGCTGTCCAACCAGGACAGATACGGCGTCAACGCCTGCCGCAGCGCCGCGTCGAGGGCATGCACCGGGCCGTTCCCTTCCGCGGTCGCGATGACCCGCTCGCCCGCGACATGCACCTTCACCGTCGCCTCGGAAACAACCTCGCCGTCCGGCCGGTGGTCCAGCACCACCCGATACGACTCGAGCTCGAACGGCGGCGGATCCGACTTCTCGCCGGAAACCTCCTCGACCTCGCGGCGCAGCAACAGCCCCAGCGAAGCGTCGGCCGCCTCGAACGACCAGCCCTCCGATTCGAGTGCCTTCACCTTCCGCACCGCGTTCGTGAGTGCGTCAGGCCGGCCGGCAAGGTCGACCCCGAGTTCACGTCCCTTGAGCTCGAGACTGGCCCTGCCGGCCATCTCCGTGACCAGTACTCGCATGCCGTTGCCGACAGAAGACGGATCGATGTGGTTGTACAACAACGGATCCACCTTGATCGCGCTCGCGTGCAGCCCCGCCTTGTGGGCGAAAGCGGACGACCCGACGTAAGCCTGATGGGTGTCGGGTGCGAGGTTGGCGATTTCGGCCAGGGCATGGGAGACGCGAGTGAGCTCGGCGGTGCCTCCGGTCGGGAGGACCTCCATTCCGAGCTTGGTCACGAGGTTTCCCGCTACGGCGAACAGGTCGGCATTGCCTGCCCGTTCCCCGTAGCCGTTCGCGGTGCACTGCACGTGCGTCGCGCCGGCCTGTACCGCGGCGACAGAGTTCGCCACAGCACAGGAAGTGTCATCCTGACAATGGATTCCAAGCCGGAATCCGGTCTTTTCCTTGATTTCGCCTACGGTTTCAGCAAGTCCTAGCGGCAACTGGCCACCGTTGGTGTCGCACAGCACGAGAACGTCCGCGCCCGCGTGCGCCGCCGCGTCGAGCACCCGCAGCGAAGTTTCGGAGGAGAAGGCGTAGCCGTCGAAAAAGTGTTCCGCGTCAAGGAAAACTCGACGTCCTTCGCCGACGAGGAACGCGACCGTGTCCCGCACCATCGCGCATGCCTCGTCGACGTCGACCCGCAGTGCCCGCTCGATGTGCCGGAGGTCCGATTTGGCCACCAAGGTGATGACCGGAGCCTCCGAATCCAGAAGCGCCCGGACCTGCGGGTCTTTGTCGGCCGTCGTTCCCGCCTTGCGGGTGGATCCGAACGCGACGAGCGCAGCGTGCTTGAGCGGCAATTCTCCCTTTGCCGCACGGGAAAAGAACTCCGTGTCCTTCGGCAGCGCACCCGGCCAGCCGCCCTCGATGAACCCGACACCCAACTCGTCCAACAGCCGCGCGACGGCCAGTTTGTCCGTGACGGAGTAGGTGATTCCTTCGCGCTGAGCACCGTCGCGCAAAGTGGTGTCGTAGAGGTGGAAGGCATCGCCGAGCGGCGTGCCGGCGGGTTCCGTGCGGGTCACGGTGTTCTCCTTGTGGCGGGGCAGAACCTGGTCCAGGCAACAAAAAAACCTCCCGCATGGGTGCGAGAGGTTGCGCGCCGGTAGCTCTTGTGGAGCGTCTATCCGGCGCGCAAGGCAATAATGATGGAGATGGCGGTCATGCCGGACATCATGCCACAGCTTCGCCCGGCGTCCAAGCGCCGGGCGAAGCTTCCCACCTTCTGAGAGCCGTCAGCCGGGCAGATTCGCCAGGTAGCGACCGAATTCTTCGACCGCGGCCGCATTTCGCGGCCCCTCCACCAAAGCCGCGTACGGCAGCGCGAAGAAGCGTCCTTCCTTGACCGCCGGGATGTCGCGCAGGCCGGGACGCGAGCGCAGGAAGTTCTCCTTGTCGGCCACGCTGCCGACCTCGCCGCCGTAGTCGTTGATGAGGATGACGTCCGGCGCGCGCTGGATCACGGCTTCCCAGCTGACGCTCGCCCAGCTGTCGTTGAGGTCCGCGAAGATGTTGGCACCACCCGATTTGGTGATGATTTCGTCCGGGCCCGCGTTGCGTCCGGAGGTGAATGGCTGGTCACGGCCGTCGTCGTAGAGGAAGACCTTGGGCTTCGGCCGCCCGGCCGGAACCGCGTTCGTGACAGCGGCGACCCGTGCGCGGTACTCTTCGATCAAACGTTCTGCACGATCACTGATTCCGAAAATTTTCCCCAAATTGCGCACATCTGTGTACAGCGCGTCGAGCGGCCGCATGATGCCCCGTTGCTTGCCATTGCCGTTGCGACAAGCCTCGGTGAGCAAGTAGCTGGAGATGCCCAGCTTCCCGAGGGAGTCCGGGGTGAACCCGGTCGCCTCTGAGAAGCCGTAGTTCCAGCCCGCGAACACGAGGTCCGCTCCCGCGCCCTGCACCACCTCACGGTTGATCTTCTCCGCGAGCTTGGGCACCTTGGCGAAATCGGCTTTCCAGGGCGACGATGCCACCCCGCTGGACTGTCCTTTGTCGACCACGTAACCGGCCATCCGGTCGCCCAAGCCGAGAGCGAACATCAGCTCGGTGATGCCGATGTCATTAGTCACTACCCGAGAAGGAGGTTTGGACACGGTCAACGACGAACCGCAGTTGGTCACCGTCACGGGAAATCCGGCCGGGGACGCCGCACTGTCTCCTTCGGACACTTGAGCGCCGCATCCGGTGGCGACGAGGGCGACCGTCACGATCAACGCGACTGTCCTACGCATGACTGTCCTCCTGGGACTCGAGCTGGTCGAACAACAACTGCGGACGCCCCGTTGCGGGATGCGGCACCACATGGCCGCGCACCCCGAACACGTCAGCGAGCAAAGCGGGCGTGAGCACCTCGGCCGGGGTTCCGCTCGAGACAAGGCGGCCGTGGTCGAGCACGTGCACCATGTCGCAGGTAGCCGCGGCCAGGTTCAGGTCGTGGAGCGCGGCCAGCACCGTCGGTCCGCTGGCGCGGGCGAGCGCCAGGACTTCGAGCTGGTGCCGGATGTCGAGGTGGTTGGTCGGCTCGTCGAGCACTAGGAGCCGTGGCTGCTGGGCGAGTGCGCGCGCGATCAGCACGCGTTGCCGTTCGCCGCCGGACAACGTGAGCACGCCTCGGTCGGCCAGGTGCGCCAAGCCGACTTGATCCAGCGCGGCGGCGCACAGGCGATGGTCGGCTGCGCTCATGCGGTCGAGCAGTCCGTGATGCGGCATTCGACCCATCGCCACCACTTCGGCGACGGTGAAGTCGAACTCCGCGTGCGATTCCTGCGCTACGGCGGCGATCGCGCGTGCCCGCTTTCGCGGTGCCATGCCGTCCACCGGTTGACCGTCGACCAGCACGGCTCCGGCTGACGGCTTGAGCACCTGGTAGACGGCACGCAGCGTCGTCGACTTTCCGCTGCCGTTCGGACCGAGCAGCCCGACGAATTGCCCTTGCCGAGCTTCGAGGGTCACGTCGTCGACCAGCTTGCGACCGGCCGCGGTCACGCTGACGCCATTGAGCGAGAGGTCCATTCACGCACCCCCGAACACGTATGCGCGACGGCGCATCAAGAGCAGGAAGGCCGGTACCCCGACCGCCGCGGTAAGCACCCCGATCGGCAACTCCTCGGGCGCGGCGAGCACCCGCGCCGCGACGTCCACCCACACCAGGAAAACCGCGCCGGCAAGCGGCGCGACCGCAAGCACCCGGCGATGATCAGCACCGACGACCAGCCGCACCAGATGCGGAAGGATCAGGCCGACGAACCCGATCGCTCCGCTCACCGCGACCAAAACCCCAGTCATGGCAGCGCAAACAATGAACAGGAGGACCCGCAGCTTCCCGACGTCGACGCCGAGAGTCGTCGCCGCTTCGTCGCCCATGGCGAGCGCGTTGAGCCGGCCGGCCAGCGCCAGCAACAACAAAACGCCGCCGACCACCACGATCGCGGCGATCGGCAGCGTGCCCCAATTCGCGCCGGCGAGACTGCCGAGAAGCCAGAACAACGCCGATCGCGCGGCCTCGCCGTTCGGTGCTTGGAAGACGATCACCGTGGTGATCGCGAAAAACCCATAGGACAACGTCGTTCCGGTGAGCACCAGACGCAGCGGCGTAAGCCCTTGCCGCGTACGGGCGACGAGATAAACGATCAAGGTCGCGGCGAGCGCAGCCACAAACGCCCCGACCGACAACGCATAGATCCCGAGCGACGCGAAGACTCCGAACAACGTCACCGCTGTCGCCCCGACGGATGCACCCGAGGAAATCCCCAGCACATACGGCTCGGCGAGCGCGTTGCGCACCATGGCTTGGATCGCGACGCCGACCGTCGACAACCCAGCGCCGACGACCACCGCCAACAGCACGCGAGGAAGCCGGAGGTCCCAGATGATCCGATACTGCCCGACCTCGTCCGGACCGATCGTCCCGCCGAACAACCCAGCGCGGAGAAAGGACCACGTATGAGTGACCGGCACCGCCACCGTCCCGATCCCGACCGCGATGACAATCGACCCGAGCAACGCCACGCCCAGCCCGATGACCACCGGCGTCACCGGCCGTCGCCGCTGAACGGCAACCGCCGTGACCTGGGATTCGCCACTCAACGGCGACGCAATCCGCTGGTTCTCGGATTTGCCGACCCGCGGCGAAACGGGCCCTTCGCGCGCGGATTGGTCTTTCAGCGGTGAGACGACGCGAGCGCCGGAGCCGCTCAGTTCACGCTCGACCGAGCCGTCGGCCCGCGTCTCGTCGATCGGCGGCTCACCGCGACGGGGCACCGCGTTGCCGCGAAATGGCGAATCCCCTGCCGCCGCACCACCCGGCCGGGTTAGGTCAGGCGTGCCGCCATTGCCGCTGGATGGCGAAGCCGCTGAACCGCTTTCGCCATTCAGCGGCGAAACGTTCGGCGCACCGTCACTGGACGAACCCGAACCATCCAAGGCACCCTCGCCGCCCAGCGGCGAAACACTCGAAGCACCGGAAGCCCGCAAGCCTGAACCGGCCGACCAGCCGTCGCCGCTAGGTGGCGAATGATCCGCGGCATCGACACCACGCCCGGTCGAACAGGCCGACGCACCGTCGACATTCAGCGGCGAAACATCCGGAACACCGTCGCCGCCAGATGGCGAACGGCCAGAACCGTTCTCCCCATCAAAGAGCGAAGGAGCCGAACCACCGGAGCCGTCCGCCAGCGAACCACCACCAGACGGCACCGAAGCGCTCTCGCCACTCAACGGCGAAAGACGGCCACCCCCGACAACCGCCGACGAATCCCCATCGACAGCAGGCGGCGAAACCCCGCCAGAACCGCCGTCGCCAAAAACTGGCGAATCCCCAGCCCCGCCCAACACGGATCCGGGACAAGCTGAACGTTCTTCAGACGAAGAGGAAGACCAAGACGAAGACACCACCGGCGACGACCCAATCGAGACATTGGGCCCGCAAAAGACGGCAGCCGCCGGCGGCGGGAGTGTCGTCTCCCGCAGACCACGACGGGAGGGGACGAGGTTCGAGGAACCTCCGCCGGTATCGGGCTCGCCTTCGGCTCCCGAGAAACAGGAGCCGAAGGCCTACCGTTGCGGGTCAGCGCCGGATTTCGACCGGCTTCCGCGGCGGGGGTCCGAAAAACTCAGGACGGGGTCTAGCCGGCCTGACGGGCGTTCGACGAGACCAGCGCCGCGAGACGGTCGCCGATCGCCTGGGTCGCACCCGGCGACGACTGGTCGCGGGTGGCGAGATCGAAGGCCACCGAAGCCTCGATGCGCCGCGCCGCTTCCTTCTGGCCCAGGTGGTCCAGCAGGAGCGACACCGACAGCACCGCGGCGGTCGGGTCGGCGAGACCCTGGCCGGCGATGTCCGGCGCGCTGCCGTGCACCGGCTCGAACATGCTCGGGTTCCGGCGCGTGATGTCGAGGTTCCCGCTGGCCGCGAGGCCGATGCCGCCGGTCACCGCGGCCGCGAGGTCGGTGATGATGTCCCCGAAGAGGTTGTCGGTGACCATCACGTCGAACCGCGACGGGTCGGTGACCAGGTGGATCGTGGCGGCGTCCACGTGCGAGTACGCGACGGTGACGTCCGGGTGCTCCAGCGAAACCTCTTCGACGATCCGCGACCACAACGAACCCGCGTGCTCCAGCACGTTGGTCTTGTGGACGAGCGTCAAGTGCTTGCGCGGACGCTCTTCGGCGCGGTTGAACGCGTCCGCGACCACGCGCCGCACGCCGAAGGCCGTGTTGACGCTGACCTCGGTGGCGATCTCGTGCTCGGTGTCCTTGCGCAGCAGGCCGCCGTTGCCCGCGTACGGGCCTTCGGTGCCTTCGCGCACCACGACCATGTCGACGTCCCCGGCGTCGGCCAGCGGGCCGCGCACCCCGGGGTACAACCGCGCCGGGCGCAGGTTCACGTGGTGGTCCAGTTCGAACCGCAGCCGCAGCAGCAGGCCGCGCTCGAGGATGCCGCTGGGCACTGTCGGGTCGCCGACCGCGCCGAGCAGGATCGCGTCGTGCTGGCGCAGTTCGCCGAGCACCGACTCCGGGAGCAGCTCCCCGGTGGCGTGCCACCGCGAGGCGCCGAGGTCGTAGTTCGTGATCTCCGCCGCCGGTGCTACCTCACCGAGCACCTTGAGCGCCTCGGAGACCACCTCGGGCCCGATCCCGTCCCCTGGGATCACCGCGAGCCGCATCCACACACCTCCGTAGCCCAGGCCACCGGGCGCACCGATGGCCCATTCGCACAAAAACGCCAGCAGCGGAAGGTTACCGGCCGTAGACAAGGTGCCGTAGCCGCACCACCCTTATGCCGCATCCTCCCACAGGGTGAGACACCCGTTCGGGCGAACGGAAACGGGGGCTTGCCCAGGCCGGACAGCCTTGGCAAGCCCCCGCGTCCCGCGATGCGGCCGCTTCCGCGGCTCACCTCAAGTTCCCCTCAAAGGGTGAACCAGGTCAGCCGCGCGGCACCTCCGATTCGATCCGCACGACCGAGGCGCGCTGCCCGGTCGCGTTGTGGTGCTCGATGGCCAGCAGGCCCTTCGCCTTGTCCCCGGCGACGGCGTCCTTGTTGCGGTTGACCACCAATGCCGTGCCCGGCTTGGCGACGTAACCCAGCGCCGCGTCGCCGCCGCCCTGCACCGAGAACGCCGGCGCGAGCGCGTCGAACGACAGCGGAGTGCTCACCTGGTCGATCAACCCGTTCGTGGTACCCGGCGCGACGTAGTACCCGCTGGTGCCGACCGTGTAGCTGATCCGGTGCGACGCCTCCTTCGGGTCGATGCCGAGCGCGGCGATGCTGACCGGCAGCACCATCACGTTCGAGTCGAACACGTTGGTGTCGACGTCGCCGAGCTGCCCGTTGATCGCCTGCAGGTCCACCGACGGGTTGCCCGGCTTGGTCAGCGACACCGTGTTGACGAGCAGCACGTCCGACCCCGTCGCCTTCGTCACGAAGGTTTCGAAGTCCGGCTTGCCGTCGCCGTTGGTGTCGATGTCCACGAACGGCACCGTGTTGCTGCCGAGGTTCGCGAAATCGCTCCAGGTCGTGATCCCGAACGCCAGCGTCGCGTTCTCCGGCTCCCCCTGCGCCTTGGCGAGCGGGGCCGTCGACGCCGCGCCGATGTAGCGCAGGTCGCCGCCCTTCGCGGTGCGGTTGAGGGTGCAGTCGGACGTGACGTGCGAGTCGCATTCCGGCAGCTGCGGCGATTCGGCCTGCAGTTCGAGGACGCTGATCAGCGAGCGGTACCGCTGGGAGCCGCTGCCCTGGTCGATGCCCTTGCCCGCGAGGTTCAGCACGGCCTGGTCGGCGTTCGCGCCGAAGCGCACGCCGCCCGGGGTGGTGATCGCCGAAACCGGCTTCGGCGACGAGTACACGGCCACCCGCAGCGGAACGGTCGCGCCGTTCTTCGGGGTGAACGCGACCCGGCCCGAAGCGTCGGCCACGAACTGGCGGGCGAGCCCGGCCTGCGAAGCCGCCATAGTCGGGTCGAGAACCTTGCGCAGCGCCTTCGGGTCGGTGATCTTCAGCGTCACCTTCACCGTCGCGACGCCGCGCGGGTTCAGCTTCACCGAGCTCTTGTCCACTGTGTACTCGACACCGGGCAGATTGTTGACCGCTTCGTAGCCCACCGAGTACTCAGCCGCCTTGACGCCCTTGTTGACCACCTTGATCGTCTTGCTCAAGGTGACCGGACCCGCCGCCTCGACCGTGCCGAACGTGACGCTGACCGCGCCCGGGTCGTCCTGCACATACGCGAGAACCTGGTTGTCCAGCGCGGCTTTCGCGTCGATCCGGCCGGCGCCGACGCGCTGCGGGCCGTAGGTGTGGCCGGCTCCGTCAGTGATGTCGTGCACCGCGGTGCCCACGACGTCAGCCTTGACCTCCTCGACGCTCCAGTCCGGATGCGCCTGGCGGACCAGCGCCGTGATGCCCGACGTGTGCGGCGCGGCCATCGACGTGCCCGAGATGACCAGACGCTCGTTGCCGCTGCCGCGGAACGCCGACGTGATCGTGTCGCCAGGCGCGGCGAGGTCCGGCTTCACCGACGGACCGCGTCCGCCGCGCGAGGTGAACGAGCTGGGAGTGTCCACGATGGACTGGTCGTAGGTCTGCAGCGTGGTCCGCCCGGCTCCGTACAGCCGCACGGTGAGCGTGCCCGCGGTCAAGCCCGCCCGCACGGCCTGGGTGGCCTTGCCGGTGAGCTGGAACATCGGAACCGCCGCGTTGCCCGCGATACCCGCGCCGAAGTGCTCCACAGTGGACGAAAGCAGCACGCCCTTGGCGCCGGCGGCCTGCGCGTTGTTGGCCCGCGCCGCGGAACCGCACGGCCGGGTGGCGTCGTTGTCGTCCCACTCCAGCCAGGCGATCTTGCCCGCGACCTTTGCCTTGTCCTCAGCCGAATAGGCGGCGCACCCGGCGTTGTTGCCCGCCGAAATCGGCACCACCGGCGCGGTCAGGTCGAGGGTGTCGTAGCCGGTGTACTCCTGGCTGTACTGACCCGGCTGCTGTCCGGCGGTCGGAGTCTTGACCTCGACCGCGTCGCGCAGTTCGCCCGCGTCGCGGCTGCTGGCCACGGTGAGCGCTTCCGGGGTGTTGCCCGGCGAACCGGCGATGTCGTTGATGTCGCCGCCGTTGCCCGCCGAGATCACCGGCAGCACGTTGTTCTGCGCGAGCTTGCGCACGAACAGCGAGTCCGGGTCGTCCGGCGCGCCGAAGTCGCTGCCCAGCGACAGGTTCACGACGTCGAGGTGGTCGGTGAAGTCACCGTCGCCGTCCGGGTCGAGCGCCCAGTCGAGAGCCTGCGACGTGACGTTCGTGGAACCCTTGCAGCCGAACACCTTGATCGCGTAGAGCAGCGCCTTCGGCGCGGTGCCCGGCCCGATCCGCATGGCGTCGAGCTTCTTCTTGTTCAGCTTCTGGTAATCGCCGGTGAACGTGCTGCCGTCGGCGTTCACGCCGTAGCCGCCGATCGTGCCCGCGACGTGCGTGCCGTGCTCGCCGCACGCGATCGGGTTCGGGTCCGGTTTCGGCGTCGGCGACCCGGTCTTGCCCGCCGAGTCGTAGTCGTCGCCGACGAGGTCGGTGCCGCCGACCACCTTGGCGCTCGGGAACAACGGCGACGGCTTCGTCCGGTCGACCGCCTTGTACGCCTCGGGCGTGCCGGGGCCGCCGAAGTCGGCGTGGGTGTAGTCGATGCCGTCGTCGATCACGCCGACGCGGATGTTGTCGCCGAACTTGCCGGTTTTCTGCCAGCTGGCAAGCGTGTTGGTGAGCTGTTCGGCGCTGGCGTTGGTGCGGTTCTTCGGCACGACCGTGCGCACCGAGACGACGTCCGGCCGTTCCGCGAGCTGGCGGATCTTGGCCGCGTCGGCGGTGACGACAGCGCCGGGCACCGCGTTGGCCGTCTGCGTGACCAGCTTCGTGCCCGCGTCCGCGGACCGCAGCTGTCCGACGACGGAGCTGACCGCCGCGGCGACGTCGGCCTTAGCCGCCTTCGCCGCCTGCTTGGCCTTCTCCTTGCCCTTGCCCTGCTCTTCCTTGAACGCGTCCACCGCGGGTTTCTTGGCCAGCTCGACGAACGCGGTGATCTGCCCCTGCGCCGCGCTCAGCCGGGGCGAAAGCTTGCCCTGGACCTTGCTCGCGTCGACCTTCGCCGGAGCGACCGGCTCGGCCAGCGGCGCGCTCTGCGCGGACGCCGCGGGAATGGCGACGGCCGCCGCCAGCACCACCGCGGAACCCACGACCACCGAGCGGGCAGCCCACCCGGGCAACCGGGTTCTGCTCATGTGAGTAACCCCTTCTCGAGGCCCGGATCACGAACCTGCCCGCGCGCGCCACTCGTACCCCCGACGGTGCGCACCGGCGCCGCACCGTGCTCTCACGGCGCGTGGTTCAGCCTCGCGGCAAGAACCTAGCTGTCCGAAACCCCTACTTTCGTGCGGAAAAAGCTCCGTTACCCGAATGTTGCCGCTGCGGATGAACAACGGAACGGCCCCTCTCCCGAGGTCCGGGAAAGGGGCCGTTGCGCGGAACACGGACTAGCTGAAGTCGACGGCGCGGATAGTGTGCGCGCCCACCGTCGCACCGATCGGCTCGAGCACGTTGGCGTCCACGTGCCGGTCGACGCGCAGCAGCATGATCGAGTCGGAACCGTCGGTGCTCTGGCTGATCTGCGCGGCCTCGATGTTGATGCCCGCTTCGCCGAGCAGCGTGCCGACGCGGCCCATGACGCCGGGACGGTCCGGGTACTCGATGACCAGCACGTCGCCCTCGGCGCGCAGGTCGAAGTGCCTGCCCTTGACCTCGACGATCTTCTCGACCTCGTCCTTGCCGGTGACCGAACCGGACACGGTGAGCGTCGCGCCGTCGCCGTGCACCGCGCGAAGGGTGACCAGGCTGCGGAACTTCGGGCTCTCCGACTCGGCAACCAGCTCAGCCCGCACGCCGAGCTCCTCGGCCAGCCGCGGCGCGTTCACGAAGGTGACCTGGTCCTCGACCACGCCCGCGAACAGCCCGCGCAGCGCCGCCAGCTTCAGCACCGCGGTGTCCTCGCTGGAAATCTCGCCCTTGACCTCGACGGTCAGCGACGTCGGGGCCTTCGGGTTCAGCGCGGTCAGCACCTGGCCGAGCTTCTGGGTGAGCGACAGGTACGGCCGCACGTGCTCGCCGACCGCGCCGCCGCCGGACACGTTCACCGCGTCCGGCACGAAGTCGCCGCGCAGCGCCAGCAGAACCGAACGCGCCACGTCCGTGCCCGCGCGGTCCTGCGCCTCGGCGGTGGACGCGCCGAGGTGCGGCGTGACGACGACGTTCGGCAGGTTGAACAGCGGACTCTCGGTGGTCGGCTCGGTGACGAACACGTCGATGCCCGCGCCGCCGACGTGGCCGCTGCGCACGGAGTCGGCCAGCGCCTCCTCGACGATGAGACCGCCGCGGGCGGCGTTGACGATGATCACGCCGGGCTTGGTCTTCTTGAGCGCCTCGGCGTCGATGAGGCCCTTGGTCTCCGGCGTCTTCGGCAGGTGGATGGAGATCGCGTCGGCGCGCTCCAGCAGCTCGTCGAGGGTGACCAGCTCGATGCCCAGCTGGGCGGCGCGCGCGGCCGAGACGTAGGGGTCGTAGGCGATGAGCTTGGCCCCGAAGGCGGCGAGCCGCTGGGCGAACAGCTGGCCGATCTTGCCGAGCCCGACGACGCCGACGGTCTTGCCGTTGATCTCGACGCCGGAGAACGAGCTGCGCTTCCACTCGCCGCCGCGCAGGCTCTGGTCGGCGGCGGGAACGCGGCGGGCGACCGCGAGCAGCAACGCGACCGCGTGCTCGGCTGCGGAGACGATGTTCGACGTCGGCGCGTTCACCACGAGCACGCCGCGCTCGGTAGCGGCCGGGACCTCGACGTTGTCGAGCCCGACGCCGGCCCGGGCGACGACCTTCAGCCGAGTGGTCGCCCCGAGCACCTCGGCGTCGACCTTGGTGGCGGATCGGACCAAGAGCGCGTCGGCGCTCTTCACCGCCTCGAGCAGAGCGGGACGGTCGGTGCCGTCCACGTGCCGGACCTCTACCTCTTCACCGAACACACTCAGCACGGAGGGCGCGAGCTTCTCCGCGATGAGGACTACGGGTTTGCTGGGCTTGGTCACGATGCGGCTCCCACTATCTGGTCACGAAATCGAGGACGCTCTCTCGCGGCGCACGTCGTTGTGCCCGGACTCGCGGGAGTTTAACGCGGTGCGCTGACAGCCCGCTGCCCCCGCTGTTCACTTGTTTGTAATCCGGTGAAGACAAGCCCCATCAGGCGCTCTGTACCGCCCGTGCCCGGCAGGTGGGATCCGGCCCAGGAAGCGCCGTGCAGCAACAAAAGCAGCTCTTGGACGGTCACGTCGGTGCGGAAAACGCCGGCCGCCTGCGCTCTGTCCACTAGTTGGGACGCCGCGTCGCGCATCGCGTCACAGGACGCGTGCAGCCGCGATTCCGGATCGTCGAAGGCGTCGGCCAGCATTTCGGTAAGGCCACGGTAAACGGCGGAGGTCTCTCCGAAGCCGATGAGCCAGGCGTACAGGGCCTCAAGCGGATCTTCGGCGACGAGCAGTTCGCGCGCTTTTTCCGCTTGAGTGTCGAACCGCTCCCGCAGCAGCGTCTCGACCAGGTCTTCCCTAGTCGGGAAGTGGCGGTAGAGGGTGCCGATCCCGACGCCGGCGCTGCGGGCGACGTCCTCGAGCGAGGCATCGACACCGCGCTCGGCGAAGGCGCGCCTCGCTTCGGCCAGCAGGCGTTCGTAGTTGCGGCGGGCGTCCGCGCGCATCGGCTTGGCGTCGGTCATCTCGGTCCGAGCTTATCCCGTGACAAATCGGAGGGTTCCTCCGTATAGTAACCGGAGGCAGCCTCTGTTTCTGGAGTGCGTCCTCAGTGGACGCACCAGCCGGGCTGCGCCGGGATCGATGCCGCACCTTCGCGGCCACGGAACCTTCTTGGAGTCTGTTGTGGATGTGTTCGCAAAACTGACCGCCAGCGCGGAAGGTGGCGCACGATGACGATCGGAATCTGGACGTTCGCCTTTGACGGCAAGGAAATCGGCGAGGTACGCGCGGCTGCCGCCGAAGTCGAGTCGCTGGGTTTCGCCGCGCTGTGGTTCGGCGAGTACCGCGGACGGGAGGCATTCACCCAGGCGGCGCTGCTGCTCGAGGCGACGACGAAGTTGACTGTGGCGACCGGCATCGCACGCTTCTCCGAACGGTCGGCAGCTGCCACTGAAGCCGCTGGACGCACGTTGGCCGAGGCGTATCCAGGGCGGTTCACGCTCGGGTTAGGCGGACATCGGCCCGGCGGCGGAGGCAGTGCGATGCAGGACTATCTCGACGCCATGGATGCGGCAGACCTGGATTTCCCCGTTGAGGGCGCTTCGAGTGCTCGGCCGCGTCGGCTGCTAGCCGCCCTCGGACCAAAGATGCTGAAGCTCGCGGCGACCCGTACCGATGGCGCGCACACGTACTTCGTCCCTCCGGAACACACAGCGTCCGCCCGGGAAACGATGGGACCCGACGCCTACCTCGCCGCCGAACAAGCCGTGGTCCTCGACCCGGATCCCGCGCGGGCACGGCAAATCGCCCGCGAACACGTCGCGACGTACGTGCGGCTGGCCCCACACCAACGAGCGAATCTGCGCCGCCTCGGCTACACCGAGGAAGATCTGACCGACGGCGGCAGCGACCGTCTCGTCGACGCGATCGTGGCCTACCGCAGCGAGAAGGAAGTCGCCGACCGAGTCCGCGCACACCGCGACGCCGGCGCGGACCACGTCTGCGTCCAGGTCCTCGGTTCCGGACCGGAGATTCCGCTCGACGGCTGGCGTCGCCTCGCATCCCTGGTGCTCTGATTCCCGGTGGGGCTTTCGCACCTTCTCGCGAAAGCCCCACCCCGGCTCGTTCCCGACGCCTCGCCAAATCCGGCTGACGTCTCGCCAAAATTCGGCTACTGGAGGACCCGCAGGTTGCCGACGCCATCCCGCCAACCGTGAGAAAACCCAGCTCACCACTGATTCGCCACTGAGCGGCGAAACCGTCCGCCTCCGCTGTACGGACGCTTCCACCTTTACCGGAGACCTCCCCCGCGAACACGGAACTTCCCCTGAACAGGCGACCTGGTCGACCCCGTTTCGCCGCCCATCGGCCACAACCCCGCTGTTATCTTCGCGAGACGCCTCGCCCGCGTTCGCCCCGGGAGCCGCCGGTGTTCACGAAACTCGCCATCGCCGCGTCCCGGACGGTCGAACTCGTCCTGCTGATCCTGGGGATCGTCACCCTCGTCAAGGACGACAACGTCCTGGCCCTTCTCTCCTGGGATCTGCTCGCGCTGATCTACCTCGGCATCCGGATCGCGCGAGTGTCCCGTAGCCGAAAAATCGACCACACCGACGCCCGGTGGCTGAAAGGCGTTCTCGGCCGTCGGCTCGGATTGCTGTTCACGCTGTTGACCAGCCTCGTCGGCGTCACCGGCGGATTGTCGATCGTGTTGCCGGAAACGACCGGCATCGACCCGACTGCCGCGAAAGTCGTCGGCGTCCCCGCGGTCCTGCTGGCCTGGGCGATCCTGCACTTCGGTTACGCGGAACGCTACGCCCAGACGTACTACGACAGCCTCCCGACCCAGCACTTCCGCTTCCCCGAAACCGAACGTCCCACACTCGCCGATTTCACCTATTTCGCGTTCACCATCGGGACGAGCTTCGCGGTCTCGGACGTGGAAACGCGGACGACGTCGATCCGTTCCCTGGTACTCGCGCACAGCGTCCTGTCGTTCATGTACAACACGGCCACGCTCGGCATCGCAGTCAGCGTCATCACCGGCGGACGTTGACCCTTGTGAGTTACAGTGTTTCTCGCGCGGCAGGGGCCGCGTCCTGTCCGCGGAAAGGGCCGAGCCCACCCCCGTACCACGAGTTGCCGAGCTTTCCTTCTTCCCTGCCCGGTGCCGGCGGACCACGGGGCGCGCAAGGGAAGGAAGGACTCCCTGATGACGGCCTTGCCCGCCAACCCCAACCTCGGCCAACTCCGCAAACAGGCGAAAGAACTCGCCCGCGCCGACTCGATACCGCTGTCGGAAGCGCAGTTCCGACTCGCTCGCCGCTACGGATTCCCCAGCTGGCCACAGCTGCAGACGTACGTCCGCCGAATCGCCGAGCACGGCCCGGACGTCCAGCACGCCTACCACCAGGACGTCGAGTACTACCGAGGCCGTGCCGTCGGCCTCCTCGCCTCAGCCGAAGACGGCACCCCAGCCGCCCGCGCCGCCTTCGACCGCCACGACCAACCGCTGACCCGCACCGGTGCCTTAACCGTCATCGCCCGAGAGCACGGTTTCCCCACCTGGCGCGCGTTGAAGGCCCATGTCGAGGATTTGCCGAAAAACGGCGAACCGTTTGCTCGGGCCTATCAGCTGGTAGAAGCCCGAGATGTGGACGGCCTGTCAACACTGCTGGCCGAAGCTCCGCACCTGGCCCACGCCCGAGGCACCAACGGAAACGATCTCCTCGGCATGGCGTCCGCGACCCACGACGAACGCCTCGTCCGCATCCTGCTCGACCACGGTGCCGATCCCGCTCGAGCCAACGCGCACGGCTGGACTGCCTTACATCAAACCGCCTACAGCAATTTACCACTGATCGCCGACATGTTGATCAACGCCGGCGCGCCCTTGGCCGTCTCAGGCCGCGGCGACGGCGGAACCCCGCTCGTTGTGGCCCTATTTTGGGGAAATCGCGCTGTTGCCGAAAAACTGGCAACGCACGAACGGTCCCCTCGCAACCTGCGCGTCGCAGCCGGTCTCGGCGACGCGGCTCTACTGGATGAACTAGTCAGTCCAAAGGGGACTCTTTCTCCAGCAGCCGGCGCACACCGTGAGTTCTACCGCCCGCACAGCGGCTTTCCCTTCTGGCAGCCAACAAACGACCCCACCGAAATCCTCGACGAATCCCTAGCCTGGGCCGCCCGCAACAACCAAACAGCCGCACTCCGCACCCTGACCTCACGCGGCGCGAACCTGGACGCCGACGTCTACCGCGGCACCGCCCTCACCTGGGCAGCGACGTGTGGCCACTCAGCGGCAACAGAAACCCTGCTGTCACTGGGCGCGAACGTCAACCACGTCGGCACCTTCGGCGGCCCACGCCACGGCGTCGGCGTCACCGCACTGCACCTGGCCGCCCAGAGCAACCGCCTGGACGTCATCGAAATCCTGGTGAGCGCCGGCGCAGACCTCACCGCACGCGACGCCCTCTGGGACAGCACCCCCGAAGGCTGGGCGGAAGCGTGCGACAGCCCCGCCGCCCAAGAACTGCTGCACCGCCTCCGTCGCCACTAATCGGCAACTCTCTCCCGCTGGACAACCGGATTCTGTAGTCCGTATCGTAACGGACTACAGACTCCGGTTAATCCACGCCCTGCGGAGGCCCTCATGCGAACTCCACGCGACCTGTTCGACCAGCTCTCCTCTGGAATCACCGGCGGCCGCTTCGCCGACCTCGCGCACCTCTACGCCGAAGACACCGTCGTAGAACACCCCACCGCGATACCCAGGCCCGGGCGATTGGAAGGCCGCGCCGCACTACACGACCGTTTCGTCAGCGGCCTCGGCCAAACCCTCCGCCTCAAACACCACGACGTGACCATCCACGAAACCGCCGACCCCGAGGTCATCGTCGCCGAATACCAGTACACCGCCGAGTCACGGAACACCGGCCAGACAACCGAAACGGCCAACATCCAAGTCCTCCGCGCCCGCGACGGACTCCTCATCCACACCCGCGACTATCACGACTACCTGCGCCTGGCCGCCATCCAAAACGCGACCGCCGGTCTAGCCGAGGCATACGCCCAAGCGCCCGCTTACGAACCTCGCCCCATCGCACCACGCCCAGCTGGGCTCTTCCCCGCGAACAGCCGCGAAGGCGTATTCCAACGAGTCGTCTTCGGCGTCGCCGACGGCCGCTGGTCCGAACTCCCCGACCTCTATGCGGCGAAAACCGATATCCGACACCCGTTCCTGCCCGGTGCCCCCGTCCTCCGCACCCGAGACGACTTACGCGCCCACTTCGCCGCCGGTGCCGCGCTGGCCCTCCGAATCGAAGTGACCGACCTGGTGCTTCACCTGAGCACCGACCCAGAAGTCATCATCGGCGAGTCGACCTATGTGGGCGAAACCAGCGCCGGAGTGCCGTTCCAGGTGAACAACATCTTCGCGATGCGCATCCGAGACGGAGAGATCGTCGAATCCCGCGACTACGGCGACCACCTCGCCCTGGCCGCAGCCACCGGCCGCCTACCTGAGCTCATCGCCAGCGTCGCCGAATAGCGGCAACTCCTCCACGGTGCCGCTACCAAACGGCAACGCCTCGGCCGGCGCTGACCGCCATCGCCACCGGACGCCACACCCCACCAATGCCAGCCACACTGGCCGCTCCACAGCACCCGAGTAATGCGTCGCCACTAAACGGCAACATCCTCACCAGCGCTGGACACCGTCATCGCACAGCAACGGTTCAACACAACCTCGCCCATTAACGGGCACTCAGCTTCACGTCGCAGGGCAACAGCCAACCGACCGTGGAAACCACCGTCGCCGTTCAATGGCAACATCCGCCACCGGTTCCCGGCTCAATGCGCAGCAAGAACTCAGCCCAGCCCTCGCCGCTAAGCGGCAAATGCCCGCCATCGCAGCTCTCGCTGCTCAGCCACGTCCCCCCGCAACTCTCGCCACTAGGCGGCGAATGCCCGCCCCGCTGTCTGGCGGCACCCCATCCCGACGGCTTTCGCCGCCCAACGGCAATTCCTCCCGCAGGCCGCGACCCAATCGGCCACGCCAGTCGCCGCTGAACGGCAACGCGCCCCGCAACAACTTTCGCCGTTAACTGGCAAATGCCTCTGACCAGCACCGATCCCCCGAATTTCTACCAGCCAACCACGCGCGACCTAGGCGCTTCCAGAGACCTCACCAGCGCCACCACGCTCTTCAACAACCTTCACAAGCGCCGAAGCCACCAACGCCACAGCCGGATCAGCATCCCGCGCCAACCGCCGCAACGCTCCCTGCGCAAGAGTCCCCGGCATCTCCGCAAGCGCCTGCGTTAACCGGATCCGCATTGCGGAATCCGCAGGATGCGCCGCCACCGCATCCACCAACGCGCCGACAATCCCGTCCACGCCCCCATCCGCCAACGCGCCCAAAACCTCAGCCGCCTCGACGTCGTTTCGCCCCTCAACGACCATTTCTACAAGCGTCGGCACAGCCTCCTCGGCACCACGCGCTCCCAAAGCGAGCGCCGCATGGCGCCGGACCACAGCGTCCGAGCCAGCGAGCGCGTCCATCAACACCGCGGTCGCCTCGTCGCCGGGCAACTCGATGAGCGCCAGGATCGCGCGTCGCCGGATCTCGGCGTCGTCCGAGCGAAGACCGGGCGCCACATTCGCCACTATGTCGCCACCAGTCCGGGCAAGCGCCCATCGCAAGGCACCGGCGACGTTCGGATCGGATTCGGCGAGAACTGCTTTGGCCAGCACCTCAGCGGGGACCGGCACATCGTCGGCAGGGGCCAAAACGGTCTGCTGCCGACGCGCGGCACCGGATGAATTGAGCCCGCGCAGCAGTTCGACGATGCGCAAGGCACCCTCCCAACCGGAGGGTGCCGAGGCATCGACCGCACGGAGCCGGTCGAGCAGTTCCTGCTCCCGCTTCAGCCGGTCTTCGGTCCGCCGGATAAGGTCGCCGACCAGCTCCGCCGGCACGAAGGCAGGGTCTTCCAGCGCCCGGCCGATCTGCCGCAACGACATCCCGAGCGACCGGAGACTTTCCACGTGGAAGATCCGGCGGATGTCGTCGGCGGAGTACTCGCGATAGCCGCCCACGGTGCGGCCGGTCGGCCGCACCAGCCCGAGGGCGTCGTAATGCCGGAGCATCCGGGTGCTCACCCCCGAGCGGCGGGCGACCTCGCCGATCAGCACGCGGTTTCCTGAGCCCGCTCCGGACCGAGCGCGACGATCCGTTTCGCCTCGTCCACAGCCTGGTCGAAACCGGTGTCCGGGTCACCAAGTAGCCGTTCAGTGGCGACGGCGTGCGCCCGAACGGTCGCGTCGGTGCTCGTCAATGCGGACTCCAGCGCCGGCTCGATCACGGGACCGAGCGCGACCAACGCCCGGCTGAGGCTGAGCTGCAGCGTCCGGTCACCGCGGCCGAGTTGTGTCGCCAGTTCCGCGGCCAGCCCGGCCTTGTCCTCGTCGGGCACGAGGACGACAGCCGCCCGCCAGGCGCTTTTCGCGACCTCGTCGTCGGCGTCACGCAGCAACGATCGGGTGATCGCTGGCCACACGTCCCGGTCGCCGATTTTGGACAACGTGTGCAGCGACTGGCTTCTGGCCTGCGCCACCGGGGACCGCAGCTCCGCGAGAAGCCGCGGCACCGTGTCCTCCGCCGGGAACCGGGTCAGCGCCCAGGTGAGCATGTCGCGCACGAAAAAGTCCGGCTCGATCGCGCACCGTGCGACGAGCGCCTCGACGAGACCAGGGCCGTCCGGGTGCGTTCCGATCGTCAGCGCGACCTGCAGCCGCGTCGACGAGTCCCCGGCGCCCAACGCCTCGATCAGCCGCGTGAGCTGGGAATTCATCTGTGTCGAGTTCATCGGGATCACCTCCGCCGACCAGTGAAGACCTTGTCACAATGTCAATGTCAAACCCGGCGGGCAAAAGATCGGCAAAAGAAGCCGTCGCCGTTCAGTGGCGAAACCCGGTCTCCGCCCGATCCGCGCCGACAGCGACGCCGACGATCGTGCACGGTTCGGCACCGTGGTTTCGCCAGGCGTGCCGCGTGCCGTTCTGGACGAGGACATCGCCTGCCCGCAAGACCGTCTGGTCCCCGTCGTCCAGCTCCAACGTGACCTCGCCCGAGACGATCAGGACGTAATCGAGGCTGTCGGTGGTGTGCATGCCAGGCGCGTCGGGCTCCATCGCGCCGGCCGCGCCCGGTGCTTGCCGCTCCAGCTTTTCCCAGGCTGCTGGCAGGCCGACGTCCGGCGATGGCGTCAGCTCGCCGGGCGCGATCGTGTTGATCATGAACCGCGAACCGTCCCGCGGCGGGTAGTGCGCCTCGGCGCGACGCGGCGAACCGTCGTCCGGGAACACCGGTCGTTCGTCCCGGCCCCACAGCCGGTAGATCGCGCAGCCAGGCATCAGATCGGAAGTGATCGGCTCGACAGCGCCGTCGGCGACCACGCGGGACTTGCTGTCGGAGCCGTGTCCGGTGACTACTCGGCGAACCTTCGCGTGTGCCATTTCGACCGCCCCTCAGTACGACAGCGTATGGATACGGTTACGTATCCATACGCCACCGTATCCAGTGCTAGTGGAGTCGTCAATACGGTGGCGTATCCTCCGCGCATGGTGAACGATTCGCCCCGGCTGTCCGCCCAGGACTGGACGCGCGCCGCGCTGAAGGCGATCGCAGACGGCGGTCTGGCCGCGGTCGGAGTCGAACCGCTCGCGCGGACGCTCGGCGTGACCAAGGGCAGCTTTTACGCGCACTTCCGCAACCGGGACGAGCTGATCACCGCGGCTCTCGCCGATTGGTGGCGAAACCACGGCGAGGCGGGACTCGCCGAGTACGCCGCGATCGCCGATCCGGGGCAACGGCTGCGCGAACTGCTCACTGCCGTCGTGCGTTCCGTGCAGCCGCTAGCGCCGTCGGTGCACCTGAGCCTGCTCGGCGACCGCAACGACCCTCGGGTCAAGGAAGCGGTCAGCCGCGTCAACCAAGCTCGGCTGAACCTTCTGACCAGCACTTACCGCGAACTCGGCCTCCCGCCGGACCAGGCGGTGAACCGGGCGCGAGTCGCTTACGCGGCCATTCTCGGACTGCTGCACCTGGCTCAAACCGAGGCGGACTCGCCAAGCCCCGACGCACTAGCGGACGCAGCGGCTGCGATCTTCCTGCCGTCCTGACAGTCAGTCCGCCCATACCGGCCGCGGCAGCACTTGCCTCCCAGCGGCGAATCCGCCGGGACAGGCTCTGGCCTCGCTAAGACAGATTCGCCACGAATCGGCTAACCCCTGGTCAACCAGGCATTCACAGGCCCGGGAACCCATCCGCGCGAGCAAGCCGACCACCACCGGACCGCTCGATAAGGTGGCGTTCCTGGCCGTCCGTCGCCGAGGAAGGTGTGATGGAGATGCGGGTGCTCGTCTCGGTCGACATGGAGGGAATCGCCGGGGTGGTCCACGGCGAAGAGGTCATTCCCGGGCACAGCGAATACGAACGCAACCGCAGGCTGCTCACCGCTGAGGCCAACGCCGCCGTCCGCGGGATCTACGCCTACGACGCGGCCGCGCAAGTACAGGTCACCGAAGCGCACGCGAGCTTCCGGAATCTTCTGCCCGAACTGCTGGACCGACGTGTCGAGTTGCTCCGCGGCACGCCCAAGCCCGGCGGGATGATGGCGGGACTTGCCGAGGAGACGGACGCTGTGCTGTTCATCGGCTATCACGGCAAGGCCGGCACGCCCCGTTCGGTCATGGCGCACACCATCTCCGGCGGAACCATCGCGGACGTGCGCTGCAATGGCCGTTCGTTGGGCGAACTCGGTCTGAACACCGCACTCGCGGCGCACTACGGCGCGCCGCCCGTGCTGGTGAGCGGCGACGACACCGTGGCAACCGAGGCGGCCGAGGTAGCGCCGGGCATCCGCTCGATAGTGGTCAAACGCGCGCTGGGCGCTCTCGCGGCGGCGATGCTGCATCCCGATGAGGCGTGCGACCGTATCGAGCACGCGGTGCCCGAAGCGCTGGCCGGTCGAGAGGACATCCGTCCGCTGCGCTTCGACGGACTGATCCAGCTGGAAGTCCAGGTACATCGGCCCCGGATGACCGAACACGCGCTGCTGGTGCCGGGAATGGAACTCGCCGACGGCTGTACCTTGCGCTACCAGGCACCGGACTTCCCGACGGCCTATCAGGTCATCGAACTCATCGCGACGCTCGGAGCCATCTGATCCCGGCCGACCGGACCCATCCGCCAGGCCCGCCCACGAGGATGCGCTCAACCTGAGCCGCTGACCTGGGCAATCGTGCAGCGGACTTCGGATTCGCCATTAATCGGCAACAGCCGTCCGCCAAGCAGATCAGGCCGATTCACCAGCCCGAAAGCCCCCGCGAAAAGCGGAGATCTACGACTCCCCCGGCAACTCGAACTCGCCATCCCGAACCCCGCGAGTGAACGCGTCCCATTCCGACGGCGTGAACACCAGCACCGCCCCGTCCGGATCCGTCGGCTGCCGGATGGCCACGTAGGTCACCCCGTCCGAATGCGGGACGAACGCGTACTCCGCGCAATGCTCCAGGGTCACGCCCGCCGGTTCGGCGCGGATCCAGGTCGCGCCGGTCAGGTCGAGTTCGTGCCTGATGTGCGCCTTGTCGTCGGTCGGGCGGCTCATCGGCACAGCGTATCCGCCGTTCGGCGGCACCGCCTTGGAACGAAAAAGAGGCCCCGCCGTCCAGCGAACGGACGACAGGGCCTCTTCTGAGATACCGGTCAGGCGGTCTCGGTGATCGGCCGGTCCACCCACGACATCAGGTCGCGCAGCTTCTTGCCGGTCTTCTCGATCGGGTGCTGGTTGCCCTGCTCCTCGAGCTTCGTGAAGTTCGGCCGTCCGGCCTCGTCCTCGGCGACCCACTCGCGGGCGAAGGTGCCGTCCTGGATCTCGCCCAGGATCTTCTTCATCTCCTCCTTGACGGCCGGCGAGATGACGCGCGGGCCGCGGGTGAGGTCGCCGTACTCGGCGGTGTCGGAGATGGAGTAGCGCTGGCGCGCGATGCCGCCCTCGTACATGAGGTCGACGATCAGCTTCAGTTCGTGCAGCACCTCGAAGTAGGCGATCTCCGGGGCGTAGCCGGCCTCGGTGAGCACCTCGAAACCGGTCTGCACCAGCGCGGACGCACCGCCGCACAGCACGGCCTGCTCGCCGAAGAGGTCGGTCTCGGTCTCCTCGGTGAAGGTCGTCTTGATGACGCCGGCCCGCGCGCCGCCGATCGCCGCGGCGTAGGACAGCGCGAGCGCCTGGGCGTTGCCCGAAGCGTCCTGCTCGACCGCGATCAGGCAGGGCACGCCCTTGCCGTCCACGAACTGGCGGCGGACCAGGTGGCCCGGGCCCTTCGGGGCGACCATGGCGACGTCGACATTGGCCGGCGGCTTGATCAGGTCGTACCGGATGTTGAAGCCGTGGCCGAAGAAGAGCGCGTCGCCGTCCTTGAGGTTCGGCGCGATGTGCTCTTCGTAGATGAAGCGCTGCTTCGTGTCCGGCGCGAGGATCATGATCACGTCGGCCTCGGCGGCCGCCTCGGCGACCGACAGCACGCGCAGGCCCTGCTCCTCGGCCTTCGCCCGGGACTTGGACCCCTCCTGCAGGCCGATGCGGACGTCGACGCCCGAGTCGCGCAGGCTGAGCGAGTGCGCGTGGCCCTGGCTGCCGTAGCCGATCACGGCGACCTTGCGACCCTGGATGATCGACAGGTCGGCGTCGTCGTCGTAGAAGATTTCCACTGCCATGGGGGGTACTACTTCCTTCCGTACTTACACGAAATCTGGGTGTTCAGCGGGGAGAGGTGGCGGTGATCGAGCGGGCCCCGCGGCCCACCGCGACCATGCCGGACTGGACGAGTTCGCGGATGCCGTACGGCTCCAGCATCCGCAGCAGCGCGCCGATCTTGTCCGACGTCCCGGTCGCCTCGACGGTGAGCGCCTCCGGCGAGACGTCCACCACCTTGGCGCGGAAGAGCTGGACGGTCTCGAGGACCTGGCTGCGCACGGTGGCGTCGGCCCTGACCTTGACGAGGAGCAGTTCGCGCTGCACCGCGCTGCCTGCTTCCAGCTCGACGATCTTGATCACGTTCACCAGCTTGTTGAGCTGTTTGGTCACCTGTTCGAGCGGTAGCTCCTCAACGGCGACCACGATCGTCATCCGGGACACCTCGGGGTTCTCCGTGGGCCCGACAGCAAGGGACTCGATGTTGAAGCCGCGGCGGGAGAACAGTCCGGAGACCCGGGCGAGCACACCGGGCTTGTTCTCGACCAGCACGCTCAGCGTGTGAACAGTCATGCTTGCTCCCCCTCCGCGGCAGCGGCCTCGGCGGCCTCGGCGGCTTCCTGCGAAACCTCGTCGTCGTCGAACAGCGGCCGGATGCCGCGCACGGCCATGATCTCGTCGTTCCCGGTGCCCGCGGCGACCATCGGCCACACCTGGGCATCCTTCCCCACGACGAAATCGATCACGACGGGGCGGTCGTTGATCTCCATCGCGCGCCGGATCGTCGCGTCGACGTCCTCCTTGGCCTCGCAGCGCAGGCCCGCGCAGCCGAGCGCCTCGGCCAGCAGCGTGAAGTCCGGGATGCGGTGCTTGTGCGTGCCGAGGTCGGTGTTGGAGTACCGCTCGGAGTAGAAGAGGTTCTGCCACTGGCGGACCATGCCGAGGTTGCCGTTGTTGATCACGGCGACCTTGATCGGCGCGCCCTCGATGGCGCACGTGGCGAGTTCCTGGTTGGTCATCTGGAAGCAGCCGTCGCCGTCGATCGCCCACACCTGCGTGTCCGGCAGGCCGAACTGCGCGCCCATCGCGGCCGGGACGGCGAAGCCCATGGTGCCGAGGCCGCCGGAGTTGATCCAGGTGCGCGGCTTCTCGTACTTCACGAACTGCGCGGCCCACATCTGGTGCTGCCCGACGCCCGCGGCGTACACCGCGTCCGGGCCGACCAGCTCGCCGATCCGCTCGATGACGTACTGCGGCGACAGGGAACCGTCGTCGGGCCATTCGTAGCCCGACGGGTAGTCGTCGCGCCACGAGTCGACCTGCGTCCACCAGTCGCTCAGGTCGGGACGGTCGCGCTCGAACTCGGTCTTCACCGCGTCGATCAGCTCGCCGATGATCTCCTTGCAGTCGCCGACGATCGGCACGTCCGCCTTGCGGTTCTTGGAGATCTCGGCCGGGTCGATGTCCGCGTGGACGATCTTCGCGTCCGGCGCGAACGACGACAGCTGGCCGGTGACCCGGTCGTCGAACCGGGCGCCGAGCGCGACCAGCAGGTCGGCGCGCTGCATCGAGGCGACGGCGGCGACGGACCCGTGCATGCCGGGCATGCCGACGTGCTGACGGTGCGAGTCGGGGAACGCGCCGCGCGCCATCAGCGTGGTCGCGACCGGGATGCCGGTCAGCTCGGCCAGCTCGAGCAGCTGCTCGGACGCCTCGGCCTTGATCACGCCGCCGCCGACGTACAGCACCGGCCGCTGCGCCTGCGCGATCAGCTTCGCGGCTTCGCGGACCTGCTTGCCGTGCGGCCGCAGCGTCGGGCGGTAGCCGGGCAGCCGGAGCTCGGGCGGCCAGGAGAACGAGGTCATCTCCTGCAGCACGTCCTTGGGGATGTCCACCAGCACCGGGCCGGGTCGTCCGGTCGCGGCTAGGTGGAACGCCTCGGCGATGGCCCGCGGGATCTCCGCCGGGTCGGTGACGAGGAAGTTGTGCTTGGTGACCGGCATGGTGATGCCGCAGATGTCGGCTTCCTGGAACGCGTCGGTGCCGATCAGGGCACGCGACTGCTGCCCGGTGATGGCGACGACCGGAACCGAGTCCATGTTGGCGTCGGCCAGCGGGGTGACGAGGTTCGTGGCGCCGGGACCCGAGGTCGCCATGCACACGCCGACCTTGCCGGTCGCCTGCGCGTAACCGGTGGCGGCGTGCCCGGCGCCCTGCTCGTGGCGGACGAGGACGTGCCGGACCTTCGTCGAGTCGAGCAACGGGTCGTAGGCGGGAAGGATGGTGCCACCCGGAATGCCGAACACGACCTCCGCGCCGACCGCCTCGAGGGAGCGGACGAGCGACTGCGCGCCGGTGACGCGCACCGGCGTACCCGCCGGCGGGGCGGGCTTCGGACGTGCTCCTGGGACACCGGGCGCGGTCGGCCCGGGCTTCGCGTCGCTGCGCGACGTGGCACTGGTCATCGGTTCTGCCTCGTGGGTTCTCGGTGTCACTCGTTCGGGTTGTCTGGGCCGTACTTCCGGTCGGGGAACCGGTTTCACGCAACAAAAAACCCCCGCCGACCGTAAGGTCGCACGAGGGTCGCGCGTCGACGCAGAGGACTCTTCCTAAGCGTCGGCGCGCTGAGGAAGTACGAGACCGGTCTGCGTAATCACGGCCCCGACGTTAGTCGCGCGCCCGGGCGAGTGTCAACTCTACGGGACGGCGGTTCCGCATCGTGGACGGCCAGTACTGCTCCCGCGCGACCCGGACGCAGATCGCTCCCGGCACCGGTGCACCATTCCTGCGTGGCCAAGAAACAGCAGGACCAGCGTGCGGACGAGGGCCGGAAGGCCGTGTTCCGGATCCCGACCACGGCATACCTCGCGATCGGTCTGCTGACCGTCTGTGTGACACCTATCGCACTGGGCGAGATCGGCGGATTCCAGTGGCTGTACGTCTTCCCGCTCGCGCTGCTCGTGTTCGTCGCGCGCACGCGCACCGTCGCGAACCGCGAAGGCCTGCAGGTCCGAACGGTTTTCGGGCAGCGCGACCTGCCGTGGTCGTCGCTCAAGGGCCTGGCGATCACGAACAAGGCCCGCGTGCGCGCGGTCCTCGGCGACGACACCCAGGTCGCGCTTCCCACAGTGCGGACGCGGCATCTTCCGGTACTGGCGCTGGTGAGCGAGGGCAAGATCAAGGACCCGTCGGGCGTGCTGAGCGACGAGGAACTCACCGGGCACAAGCCGGCCGCCGAGGCCGCGCCGGAGCCCTCTCCCGAACCGGCTGAACCGAAGCCCTCCGCCGACGCGGAACAGACCAGTGGCGGCGACGGCAAACCAGCCGAGTAGAATTGGTAGGACCAGTTTGCGGAGCCGTAGTTCCCCTCCGCCTGGTTCAGCCTTCTGACCTGGGAGAATGCCGTGCCGCACCTCCGTTCCCGGACCACCACCCACGGTCGCAACGCGGCGGGCGCACGCTCGCTCTGGCGTGCGACCGGAATGACCGACAGCGATTTCGGCAAGCCGATCGTCGCGATCGCCAACTCCTACACCCAGTTCGTGCCCGGCCACGTGCACCTCAAGGACCTCGGCGAGATCGTCGCCGAGGCGGTCGCCGAAGCCGGCGGCATCGCCCGCGAGTTCCACACGATCGCGGTCGACGACGGCATCGCGATGGGCCACTCGGGCATGCTCTACTCGCTGCCCTCGCGCGAGATCATCGCGGACTCGGTGGAGTACATGGTCAACGCGCACCAGGCCGACGCGCTGGTGTGCATCTCCAACTGCGACAAGATCACGCCGGGCATGCTCAACGCCGCGATGCGGCTCAACATCCCGACCGTGTTCGTCTCGGGCGGTCCGATGGAGGCAGGCAAGGCGGTGGTCGTCGAAGGCGTCGCGCACGCCCCGACCGACCTGATCACCACCATCGCGGCGTCCGCGAACTCGGCGATCGACGAGGCCGGCCTGTCCGAGGTCGAGCGCTCCGCCTGCCCGACCTGCGGTTCCTGCTCCGGCATGTTCACCGCGAACTCGATGAACTGCCTTACCGAAGCCCTGGGTTTGTCGTTGCCGGGCAACGGTTCCACGCTCGCGACGCACGCCGCCCGGCGCGAACTGTTCTCCGACGCCGGACGCACGGTGGTCGAGCTGTGCAAGCGCTGGTACGGCGATGACGACGAGTCGGCGCTGCCGCGTTCGATCGCCACGAAGGAGGCGTTCGAGAACGCGATGGCGCTCGACATGGCCATGGGCGGGTCGACGAACACCGTGCTGCACATCCTCGCCGCCGCACAGGAGGGCGAGGTCGACTTCACGATCAGCGACATCGACGCCATCGGGCGGCGGGTGCCGTGTCTGTCGAAGGTCGCGCCGAACTCCGACTACCACATGGAAGACGTCCACCGGGCCGGCGGAATCCCCGCCATCCTGGGCGAGCTGTACCGCGGCGGGCTGCTGAACACCGACGTGCACGCGGTCCACGCGCCGGACATCGCCACGTGGCTGAACGAGTGGGACATCCGCGCCGAGTCTCCGTCCGAGAAGGCGCTGGAGCTGTTCCACGCCGCACCGGGCGGGGTCCGGACCACTAAGGCGTTCTCGACGGAAAACCGCTGGTCGTCACTGGACACCGACGCCGCCGGCGGCTGCATCCACGACGTCGAACACGCCTACACGAAGGACGGCGGCCTCGCGATCCTGCGCGGCAACCTGGCCGAGAACGGCGCCGTGATCAAGTCCGCGGGCATCGACGAGGACCTGTGGCATTTCCAGGGCCCGGCGCGGGTGTTGGAGAGCCAGGAGGAGGCCGTCTCGGCGATCCTCAAGAAGGAGATCCAGCCGGGCGAGGTGCTGGTCATCCGCTACGAAGGCCCGGCAGGCGGCCCCGGCATGCAGGAAATGCTGCACCCGACGGCGTTCCTCAAGGGCTCCGGCCTCGGCAAGAAATGCGCCCTGATCACCGACGGCCGATTCTCCGGCGGTTCCTCGGGCATCTCGGTCGGCCACATCTCGCCGGAAGCCGCCGCGGGCGGCCTGATCGGCCTGGTGGAGAACGGCGACCAGATCGTCCTGGACGTCCACGAGCGCCGGCTTGAGCTGCTGGTCGATCCGGAGGTTCTGGCCGAACGGCGGGCGAAGATGGACGCTTCGGAACGTCCGTGGCAGCCGAAGGACCGGCAGCGCCCGATCACCGCGGCGCTGCGGGCCTACGCCCGGATGGCCACGTCGGCCGACACCGGTGCGGTCCGGGACCCGAACCGCTGATCCTCTGCTGTTCCGGTTTTTGCTTTGCCGGGAGGGGCCCGCGTGTGGTTGCGCGGGCCCCTTTCCGTGTCTCGGCCAGTCGGCTTCAACCGCTGAAATCTCGGGTCCGCTGCCGTCGGAGCCCTGGTCGACGCGATTCGCCACTAAACGGCTAACGATCACCGCGGCTGCTCGAAGACCCGAATCTCCGACCGCTGCCACACGCCTCGACGCAGGGTCACCGCCACACGTGGAGACCCTTCCTCCGGCTACGAGCCCACCCCACCGGCCGAGTCCGACCAGCCACGCACACAGCACCCACGCCACCCTGGCCCTCGGCTGTTGAGTCCCTGCCGATCCCTCACCGGCGCCCCGCCGGGGCAATCACCCCAGACTGCTGTTGGCTGTGATTTAGCCTCCAGCCGCCGAGCCGTTGCCGCTCACGAGCCAATCCCGTCGGCGACAAACGAACTGCCACCGCCTGAATCATGCCCTTGACCAGGCATTCGCCGCTAAACGGCAACACCCCAACGGCCCGTTGAGCGGCGGAACGACCCACCAACCCGGCGCTGCCTCCAGCCGTCTCCGACGTGCCAGCAACGTCGGTCCCGACAATCAGCCACGCCGATCCCGACGGCCCGCCACGCCGATCCCGACGGCCCGCCACGCCGATCCGGACGGTCAGCCACGCCGATCCGGACGGTCAGCCACGTCGGCGCTGAACGCGTCAGCGAGTCAGAACAATGACCACCACAGACGCAGCCGCGGCCAGCAGCAGCGAAATGAGCCCAAGGGGCAACGGCCGCTTCCGCCACGGCGTGTTCCGCTCCAGCGAGATGGTGCCCGCACCGGTGAAGATCAGCGTCAGCGCACAGAGCCCGAGCAGCAGCTCGTACTCCCAGCCCTGACCGGTGCCCTCGAAGAAGCCGCCGTGGAACTTCGCGTAGACGATGTTGGCGGCGACGCCCAGCAGCCCCGCCGCGGCGAGCGGCGTGAACAGGCCGACGATCAGCAGCGCACTGCCCGCGACCTCGGTGATGCCGGTGATCCAGGACAGCAGCGTCGTCTGTTTGTGGTACCCGAACATCTCGAGCACGTGCGCGAACCCGCCGACGCCCGGCCCGCCGAAAGCGCCGAACAAATGCTGCAGGCCGTGCGCACCCATGATCACGCCGAGCCCCAGGCGCAAGACGAGCAGGCCGAAGCCGAGACCGCCCTGCCGCGGTTCGTCGTAGTCGTTGCCGGCAGAGTCCTCGACACCGGACAGCACGCTGGTCTGGTAGTCGTCCCCTTGAGTGGTCACGCGGCGAAGATTAGGGGATTCAGCCGTGACCCGCGAGCGAGCACGCCGAGGTCAGGGGCTCTTTCAGGGTTCACCCTGAGTGCCAGGCCGACATTCGGGAAATGATCAGTATTCGCCGCGCACGAGATTGCCAGGTAGCTCTCCGCCAGCGTACCGGGCGATTTCCGCCGCGGCCACCAAATAAGCGCGCCGCCGGACGCCCCGAACCGCACCCGCCACGTGGGGCGTCAGCACGAAACCAGGCGCAGTCCACAACGGATGGTCCGCTGGCAGCGGCTCGGGATCGGTCACGTCGAGCGCGGCGCGAAGTCTCCCCGCCGCAAGCTCCGCCGCAAGCGCGTCAGTGACCACAACAGGCCCTTGAGCAGCATTGACCAGCACCGCATCGTCACGCATCGCCGCCAGGAAGCCAGCGTCGACCATGCCCCGCGACCGCGAAGTAAGCGGCACCATCATGACCACCACATCGTGGTGCGGCAGCAGATCCGGCAACTCGTCGACACCGTGCACGCCTTCGCGCGCCGACATCCCGACCATCGTGCAGCGGACGTCGAACGGCTCCAACCGCCGACGCAGCTGCCGCCCGACGTCCCCCGCCCCGACGATCAATACGCGCTGGCCCTGCAAAGTGTCCGACGGCAACTGCTCCCAACGCCCGGCACGTTGTGCCGCCGCGTAAACGTCCAGATTCCGGTACATCGACAGCAGGACGCCGACAACCCACTCCGCCAGGCTGCCGCTGTGCGCGCCGCGGCAGGTGGACAACAGGACACCGTCCGGGACGCGGCCGACCCAGTCTTCCGCGCCCGCGGTCAGGAGCTGCACCAGCTTGAGATTCGGCAGGTCGCCCCAGATGTCGTCGCCCGCCGAATCCATGGCCGGAACGAGCACCTCGGCTTTCACGGCCTCCGGCGGCAGCGTACGGCCCCATTCGTAGCGCACCGCGTGGACGAGGGGGATTTCGGACAGCACGGCGACGCCCTCGTCGTCCGGGACCAGCACGGTGACTGTCATGATCACCACGGTAGCCACTTACCAGTGGCTCACGCCGCGCCACCTAGGCTGGGGCATCATGCGTACCCGGTACCGGTGGTCGGCGCCGCTGGCCCTCCTCGCCTGCGGCGGCCTCGTGCTTTCCGGCTGCGCCCGGTTCGACGACACCGCGGCCGGCCAGACGTTCACCCCCGCGCCGGTGCCGAGCCCGGAATCTCCGCCGCAGGTCCAGGAGCACGGCGACGGCTCCGGCAACGGTCCCCGCACCGGCCCCGCGCAAGCGCCGCCCTCGCCGGTTCCGCCTCCGCAGGGCTGCAAGGACTTCGACAAGGCTGTCATCGCCACCTGTCTGGACACAGTCGCCGCCGTCGCCGGACTTCCCGGCGAGGGATCCGCGCCCGCCGCTCTCGCCGGCGAACGGAAAACCGGCCGCGTCATGCTGGCCAGCTCCGGACACGACGCGACGTCGTTCGCGCAACTGGACGTCCAAGCCGACGGCGATGGCGGGCTCACCAGCCTCGCGTTGTCTCCCAGCTACGTCGAGGACCAACTGGTCTTCGCATACGTCACCACGGCATCGGACAACCGAGTCGTGCGCTTCGCCAAGGGCCAGGCCCCGAAGCCTGTGCTGACCGGAATCCCGAAGGGCTCGACCGGCAACCGCGGCGCGCTGGCCAGCGACGGAAGCGGTGCACTGCTCGTCGCTACGGGCGATGCCGGTAATCCGGCCGCGGCCGCGGATCCGAATTCCCTGGCAGGCAAGGTCCTGCGCATCGACGTGTCCGGAAAACCGGCGACCGGAAATCCGACATCCGGGTCCGCCGTCTACGCGTCCGGCCTGCACTCCCCCGGCGGCATCTGCCGTTCGTCGGACGGGAAACGCACCTGGGTGACCGACCACCCGGCCAGCGGCCCGGACGCCGTGTACCGCCTCCAGTCCGGACAGCCGCTCAGCACGCCCGCGTGGACCTGGCAGGACAAGCCCTCTCTGGGCGGCTGCGTCGATTTCGTCGACGCGAACGGCATCCTCGGCATCGCGTCGTCCACCGGCATGCAGAACGTGCCGGTCAACAAGGACGGAGCGGTCACCGGCAAGCCGACTGTCACCCTCGACGGCAAAAGCAAGGCCGCCACGACGTACGGCCGGCTCTCTTCCATGAGCATGATCAACCCCCAGCTGGCCGTCGCCGGGACCGTCAACAAGGACGGCGGCAAACCGGTTTCCAGCGATGACCGAGTGGTCCTGATCGTGGTGAGCGACACTGGCGGCGGTCCGGGCAAGGACTGACGCCGGGCGTGCCTGGTTGAGCCCTTCCCGGATCCGGCAGGCAGGTTGACCTGCGGTTAGCCGTTTGATGGCGACAGCCGCTCCGGGCCGCTGCGATCGGCCATGTTCAGTCTCAGGCGAGCGCCCCGTCTGCCCTTCCGGGCGCTCACGGCCCGCATCGATTCTGGCCGGAGTCGCCGCTGAACGGCGACGTTCACCGACCCGCCACTGACGCAGGCGGGCTCCGCCCAGACCGACTTCGCCCCGACATCGCCGCCAACATCGGCATCGGCCCATCGCCGTTCAACGGGCTGCCCCGGGAGATTCGCCGCTATCCCTCGCGCCGACCAATCGCAAGACTCGGCGGCAACGGCGGCCCGCCATCCGTTCGCCGCCCAACGGCAAACTCAGCAGCAACGGCAGCCCCCACTCCGAACGTCCCGCCGCTCAGAAGCAAGTCCACGAAGAACTGCCTCTCAACCAAGAGCGCCCCGTCGCCGTTTAGCGGCGAATCCCCAAACCGCCTCTCGACTGAGAGCACCCAGCCGCCCCTCAACGGCGAATCCGTTCAAAGCCGTCTCCCAGCGGAGAGTGCCTAGTCGCCGCTCAACGGCAAATCCGCAAAGAGCCGCCGCTCACCCGGGAACAGCCGTCGCCACGCAACGGCGAATCCACTCAAAGCCCGCGCCAGCAAGGGGCCAGGCCCCGTCGCCGTTTAGCGGCGAATCGGCCAGAAGCTCCCCGGTCAGCAACCACCGTGTCGCCGTTCAGCGGCGACGACGCGAAGCCCGGCTCTCCGCCCGAGCAGCCCGGATGTCCACAATCGCCACCACAAGCGACCCGACCGCGAAGGCCATCCCCAGATACCGCCCGATCCCACCAGAGATCGACACCCCGGCAGCGTCCAGGAACGCCCGTTGATCGCTGTCGAACACCCAGTCCAGCGTCGTCCAGCCGATCACCATCAGCAAAACCGTCGCCAGCCCGCCGACCAGCCACAGCTGCGGCAGGCCACTCACCCGTGCCTTGGTGACCTGCCCGAACAACACCACCGCAAGCCCCACCACAGCCAGCAGCAGCGGCGGACCCCACGAGAAGGGATCCGAATGCCACGCCGTACGCACGACGTCGCTGTGCGGCAACGTCCCGAACGCGTCGCGGACATCGGACGTCGCGGTATCCGCTGACAGCACAGTCCAGGGCAGCGGCGTCGACCCGACCGCGAGCAGCCCGGCCGCCAGGCCGAGCCACTCGCGCCAGGTGACGCGTCGGAGCGAGAAACCCACTCAGGAACCGACGCGCTCGATGATCAGTTCGCGCACCCGCTTGGCGTCGGCCTGGCCCTTGGTCGCCTTCATGACCGCGCCGACGATCGCGCCTGCCGCGGCGACCTTGCCACCGCGGATTTTGTCGGCGATGTCCGGCTGCGCGGCCAGGGCTTCGTCGACAGCGGTGAGCAGCGCCGAATCGTCGGAAACGACCTTCAGGCCGCGCTTCTCGACGACCTCGCGCGGCGAACCCTCGCCCGCGAGAACGCCCTGCACGACCTCCTTGGCGAGCTTGTTCGTCAGCTCGCCGGAGGACACGAGCCCGATCACCTCGGCGACCTGCGCCGGCGTGATCGCCAGTTCGGTCAGCTCGACCTCGCGCGTGTTCGCTTCCTGCGCCAGCGTGTTGACCCACCAGCCGCGTGCCTCGTCCGGCTTCGCGCCAGCCTCGACCGTCGCCGCGACGAGGTCGACGGCACCGACGTTCAGCAGGTCGCGCAGCGCTTCGTCGGAGAGCTTCCACTCTTCCTGGATCCGCTTGCGCCGCTCCGCCGGCATCTCCGGCAGCGTCGCGCGCAGTTCCTCGACCCACTCGCGCGACGGCGCGATCGGCACGAGGTCGGGCTCCGGGAAGTACCGGTAGTCCTCCGCGGTTTCCTTGGTGCGCCCGGACGACGTGGTGCCGTCGGCCTCCTGGAAGTGCCGCGTTTCCTGCCGGATCGACCCGCCTTCGGCGAGAATCGCCGCCTGACGGGTCATCTCGTACCGCACCGCGCGCTCGACGCTCCGCAGCGAGTTGACGTTCTTCGTCTCGGTGCGCGTGCCGAATTCCGCGGCGTCCTTGGCCATCAGCGACACGTTCGCGTCGCAGCGCACGGAGCCCTGGTCCATCCGGACGTCGGACACCTCGAGCGCCAGCAGCAGATCGCGCAGCGCGGTGACGTACGCGCGCGCCACCTCGGGCGCCCGCTCGCCGGTGCCGGTGATCGGCTTGGTGACGATCTCGATCAGCGGCACGCCGGCGCGGTTGTAGTCGAGCAGCGAGTGCTCGGCACCGTGGATCCGGCCGGTCGCGCCGCCGACGTGCAGCGACTTGCCGGTGTCCTCCTCCATGTGCGCGCGCTCGATCTCGACGCGCACGACCTCGCCGTCGTCCAGCGTCACGTCGAGGTAGCCGTCGAACGCGATCGGCTCGTCGTACTGCGAGGTCTGGAAGTTCTTCGGCTGGTCCGGATAGAAGTAGTTCTTCCGGGCGAACCGGCACCACTCCGCGATCTCGCAATTGAGCGCGAGCCCGATCCGGATCGCCCCCTCGACCGCCTTGCCGTTCACGACCGGCAGCGAGCCGGGCAGGCCGAGGCAGGTCGGGCACGTCTTGGTGTTCGGCTCGCCGCCGAACTCGTTGACGCAGCCGCAGAACATCTTCGTGTTCGTGTTGAGCTCGACGTGGACCTCGAGCCCGAGGACGGGGTCGAACCGCTCGATGACCTCGGCGTAGTCCATCAACTCGGCCACGGCAGTCACTTCGTTCCTCCCAGTTCGGGAACCTGGTGCACGAGCGAGCCGCCGGCAGCGGCATCGCGCGCGGCCTCGTACGCGGCGCCGACCCGGTACAACCGGTCGTCGGCGAGCGCCGGGGCCATGATCTGCAGGCCGACCGGCAGCCCGTCCTCGTCGGACAGTCCGCTCGGGACGCTCATGGCGGCGTTGCCCGCGAGGTTCGACGGGATGGTGCACAGGTCGGCGAGGTACATCGCCATCGGGTCGTCCACGCGCTCACCGATCTTGAACGCCGTGGTCGGCGTCGTCGGCGACACGAGCACATCGACCTTCTCGAAGGCCTGCGTGAAGTCGCGCGTGATGAGCGTGCGCACCTTCTGCGCGGAGCCGTAGTAGGCGTCGTAGTAGCCCGACGAAAGCGCGTACGTGCCGAGCATGATGCGACGCTTCACTTCAGCACCGAAGCCCTTTTCGCGCGTCAGCGACATAACTTCTTCGGCACTGTGTGCACCGTCGTCCGAGACACGCAGGCCGTACCGCATCGCGTCGAAGCGCGCGAGGTTCGACGACGCTTCGCTTGGCGCGATCAGGTAGTACGCAGGCAGCGCGTACGTGAAGTGCGGGCACGACACCTCGACCACTTCGGCGCCGAGAGCGCGAAGCTGCTCCACGGCCGCCTCGAACGACCGCAGCACGCCCGGCTGGTAACCGTCGCCGCCGAACTCCTTCACGACGCCGACGCGTACGCCGGTCAAGTCGCCCTTCGCGCCTTCGCGCGCCGCAGCAACAACAGGCGGCACAGGTGCGTTGATGGACGTCGAGTCCATCGGGTCGTAACCAGCGATCGCTTCGTGCAGCAGTGCGGCGTCAAGCACCGTACGCGCGCACGGGCCGGCCTGATCGAGCGAAGACGAGAACGCCACGAGGCCGTAGCGCGACACTCCGCCGTACGTCGGCTTCACGCCCACAGTGCCCGTGACAGAGCCGGGCTGGCGGATCGAGCCGCCAGTGTCGGTACCGATCGCGAGAGCCGCCTCGAAAGCCGAAATCGCCGCTGAGGAGCCACCACCCGAACCGCCTGGGATGCGCGCGTGGTCCCACGGGTTGTGCGTCGGGCCGTACGCCGAGTTCTCCGTGGAGGAACCCATCGCGAACTCGTCCATGTTCGTCTTGCCGAGGATCACGACACCGGCTTCGCGCAGCTTGCGCGTGACAGTCGCGTCGTACGGCGGCAGCCAGCCCTCGAGCGTGCGAGACCCGCAGGTCGTCGGCACGCCCTTCGTGGTCAGCACGTCCTTCAGCGCCAGCGGGACGCCCGCCAGCGGCGACGCCGGCTGCTCTCCTGCGGCCAACTGCTCGTCGACCGCCTTGGCCGCGCCGAGCGCGCCTTCGGTGTCGACGTGCAGGAACGCGTGCACGTGGTCGTCCACAGCGGCGATGCGGTCCAGGTGCGCCTGCGCGACCTCGACGGCGGACACCTCGCGCGTGTGGATCTTCGCCGCCAGCTCGGCGGCGGTCAGCTTGACGAGTTCGCTCACTGTTCTTCTCCCAGGATCCGCGGCACCCGGAACCGGCCGTCCTCGGCGGCCGGCGCGGCGGCCAGCGCGTCCTGCTGTTCGAGGCTGGGCCGGACGGTGTCCTCGCGGAAGACGTTCGTCAGCGGCACGGCGTGCGAGGTCGGCGGGACGTCCTCCGCGGCGACTTCGCTGACCTTCGCCACCGAGTCGAGGATCTGGTCGAGCTGGCCGGCGAAAACGTCCAGCTCGTCGTCGGTCACGGCCAGCCTGGCCAGCCTGGCGAGGTGTGCGACCTCGTCTCGGGAAATGTTGGGCACGCGGGTGACTCCCGGGGTGTGCTGTGCGGGTGCTCTCGGAAGCTGCAAGTCTATGGTGACGGCGTCGGACGGTTCGACCGGGTTATCGGGCCGCGGGCGCCGGGCAGGGTGTCCCGCGTGCCGGACAGCGGGCCCCCGCGGGTACCCGGTCTGTCACAATCGGCGCCCGGCAAGCGCGTCCCACGACAGGGCTGGGACGCCTGAGGCGAGAGGGGCGCGTGGTGTCGTTCCTGATCCGGGTCCAGCTACCGGACTCCCCCGGCACTCTCGGCGCGGTCGCGACCGCGCTCGGCACGGTCGGGGCCGACATCCTGAGCGTGGACGTGGTGGAACGCGGCGGCGGGCTCGCGATCGACGACTTGGTGGTCGAACTCCCGTCGGGCCGGCTCCCGGACGCGTTGATCACCGCGGCCGAGAGCGTGGAAGGCGTCGAGGTCGACGCGGTGCGACCGTACGCGGGCATCCTCGACACGCATCGCGAACTGGAGCTGGTCGAGGAGATCGCGGCCCAGCCGAAAGCCGGGCTGGACTTGCTCGCCGAGGGTGTGCCGAAGATCATCCGGGCCGGGTGGGCGGTGATCGTCGAACATTCGGAATCGGGACCTCGGCGCTTGGCCTCGTCGAGCGCGGCGCCGGAGAACCCGTTCACGGACTTGCCTTGGCTGCCGCTGGAACGCGCGACTGTCCTGGACGGCGAGGATTCCTGGGTTCCGGAGACGTGGAAGGAGCTCGGCACCGAGCTGGCCGCTACTCCGCTGGGAAAGCCGGGGAAGGCGATGCTTGTCGCTCGCCCGGGCGGGCCTAACTTCCGTGCTGCCGAGGTCGCTCGGCTGGCGCATTTCGCTGGGATCGTCGCGGTGGTTCTGGACGGGTGATCCAGAACTTGGGTCGACTGTCCTAAACGGTTCGGAGCCAGCTGCGTTGAGCGCGTTTGGCTTGACGTTTCGGATGCTGGCACTCGACTGTCCAGGCCGTCGTTGGAGGCCGACATGAGGCTGGCTCAGCGATTCATCGCGTGTGGGCTTACTCGCGATCCGCTGTCCTCAAGTGCAGACAATCTCCCCCGAGAAGGGGAACCTGCCCGGTCAACCGGTTCCCTTGGCGTGCCGGGCGACGCTAATCAGCACTTGTCGGCATAGAGCGTGACGACTGTGCCAGCAGAAACTACGGCACCAGGCTTGGGATCCTGGCCGGTCTGACACCAGTTCCGGTGATGATCATCACCCGCTTATCCCGGACGAATCGACCTCTCGCAGGTTATACAGCCGAGCCACCCGCATGGCGTCCTGATGATCCATGCCGGACACGTCAGGGACTTGGATCGTCGCCGGCTGTGCGGCACTAATCGGCGAAGTCACGGTCGCCGACGCGGACTCGGCTACCGTCGCGGTCACAGTCGCCGCCGTGACCGTCGTTGAGGTGCCACCAGGTTGTGGTGCCGCGCTGCACGCGACAGCAAAACGCAGCAACGCCAACGACTGGAACGGCAGCTTGAACGGACTTCGCCGTCATCGCGCTTCCACGATACGAGTCGATACTTCACGCGTGACAGCTTGAGTCGAAGCCAGACATCTACACGTTACAGCTCATAGCCGGTCGAAGCTCGCCAAACAGGCGCGCCCGACGCAACCGTCCACCGGCGACGGCCGTGACAGTTCAACACCGGGCAGACGCTCACAGCCCAGGCACGCAAAGCACCCGCCGAGCGGCAGGACGAGGCTCACCAAACCGTCGCCACTCAACGGCGAATACCGGCGATGAAACCCGCCCAACGCTTTCGCCGAAAAACGGCAAAAGTCTTTGACCTGCGAAAACGAGACGTCAGAAGCCGTACTCGTAGGCGATCAGGTTGACCCCCGGATGCGGATGCCAGTCCCGCCCCGGCAACCGCCGGAACCCGATCCGTTCGTAGAGCCGGTGCGCCTTCCGCATCACGTCGAGGCTACTCAGCACCACCCGGTCGACGCCGAGTTCCCGGCCACGTGCCAGCACAGCTTGGGTAAGCGCCTCCCCGACCCCTCGCCCGCGCGCCGCCGCCGAGACGGCCAGCATGCGGAACTCCAACTCCCCCGGCTGCGAAATCTCGGACAGCTTGCTCCCCGGCTGAACAATCGCGACCGACCCGACGACCCGGCCGTCCGGATCGACCGCGACCAACAACTCGGCGTGCTGCGCCCGCCCCGAGACGTCCCGAAGTTTCGCCTCGTACGCGGCATCAGTGTCGAAGAATCCCTCGATCCGGTAAGCCTCGACGGTCACCTCGCCGAGCGCATCGAACTCCTCCCGCCGCGCCGGGCGGATCTCCACGTCACTCATCGCCGCCCTCAGCTTCCTCGTCCGCACCGGTGTCGAGCGCCAGTTCCGCAGCCGCTTCCGGACCGCGCTCCAGCAACGCGCGGAACCCGTTCTCGTCCAGCACCGGCACCTTCAACTGCACAGCCTTCTCGTACTTCGACCCCGGCGCGTCGCCCACGACGACGAACGCCGTCTTCTTCGACACAGATCCCGCGGCCTTGCCACCGCGCGCCATGATGACTTCTTTCGCCTCATCACGGGAAAACCCATCGAGCGAACCGGTCACCACGATCGACAGGCCCTCGAGATTCCGCGGGATGGACTCGTCGCGCTCCTCCTCCATCCGAACCCCGGACCGTCGCCATTTTTCGACGATTTCCCGGTGCCAGCCGACCTCGAACCATTCCTGCACCGCATGCGCGATCGTCGGACCGACACCGTCGACGTCCGCGAGTTCCTCCTCGCTCGCGTCCTCGATCCGTTGCAGCGAACCGAATTCCCGCGCAAGCGCTTGCGCCGCAGTCGGCCCGACATGCCGGATCGACAGCGCGACAATCACCTTCCACAGCGGACGATCCTTCGCCGAATCGAGGTTCGCCAGGAGTTTCCGCGCGTTCGCAGACAGGTCGCCTGCCTTGGTACGGAACAACTCCACCTCGGCGAGGGACTCCTCGTTGAGGTCGAACACGTCGCCCTCGTCGGCAACCACCCTCGCGTCAAGCAACGCGACCGCCGCCTCGTATCCGAGCACCTCGATGTCGAACGCACCACGCCCGGCGAGGTGGAACAGCCGCTCCCGCAGCTGCGCGGGACAGAACCGGGTGTTCGGGCACCGGATGTCCTTGTCGCCTTCCTTTTGGTAGGCGAGTTCCGTCCCGCATTCCGGACATTCGGTGGGCATCACGAATTCGCGCTCGTCGCCGGTGCGCGCGTCCACGACGGGACCGAGCACCTCGGGGATCACGTCGCCAGCCTTGCGGATCACGATCCGGTCGCCGATCAGCACGCCCTTGCGCTTGACCTCTTCCTGGTTGTGCAGCGTCGCACGCGCGACCGTCGAGCCCGCGACTTTGACCGGCTCGGTGACGGCAAACGGCGTGACCCGTCCCGTGCGCCCAACACCGACCTGGATGTCGAGCAGCGTCGTGATCGCTTCTTCCGGCGGATACTTGTAAGCGATCGCCCACCGCGGCGCGCGCGACGTAGTGCCGAGGCGACGCTGCAACGCGACCTGGTCGACCTTGATCACCACGCCGTCGATCTCATGCTCGGCGTCGTGCCGATGTTCACCCCAATAGGCGATGTGATCGATGAGTTCCTTGCCGGTCCGCAGCACCCGCGTGTGCGGCGACACCGGCAGCCCCCAGGCCGCCAGCGCGTCGTACGCATGCGACTGCGTGACCGGCTCGAAGCCGTCCCGCTTGCCGAGACCGTGACAGATCAGCCGGAGCCGGCGTTCCCTGGTGATCTTCGGGTCCTTCTGCCGCAGCGACCCGGCAGCCGTGTTGCGCGGGTTCGCGTACGGCGGCTTGCCCGCCTCGACCATCTTCGCGTTGAGCTCAAGGAAGTCCTCGACGCGGAAGTAGACCTCGCCGCGCACCTCGACGAGCTTCGGCACGGGGAACTCGTCGGTGCCGGTGAGCTCGTCCGGTACCTGATCGAGAGTGCGGATGTTGAGCGTGACGTCCTCGCCCGTACGCCCGTCGCCGCGGGTGAGCCCCCTGGTGAGCTTGCCGTTTTCGTAGAGCAGGTTGATGGCCAGGCCGTCGATCTTCAGCTCGGCCAGGTACTCCGTCGACCCGATTTCCTTCTCGACGCGCTCGACCCAGGTGAGGAACTCGTCGGTGTCGAACACGTTGTCCAGGCTCAGCATGCGCTCGAGGTGGTCGTGCGCGGTGAAGTCGGTGGAGAACGTGCCGCCGACGTTCTGGGTCGGCGAATCGGGCGTGACCAGCGCCGGGTACTCGTCCTCGATCTCTTGGAGGTCGCCGAGGAGCGCGTCGAACTGGCCGTCGGAGACGATCGGCGAGTCCAGCACGTAGTACCGGAACTGATGGCCGCGGATCTCCTCGGCCAGCTCGCCGTGCCGCTCGCGCACGTCGGCCGGTAGGTCGGTCACGTCCTGGGCGGCCTCCACGGCCACCTGGTCTTGGGGAAGGTCGGTGCTGCTCACAGGTGGTGAGCCTAGTCGGAGGCACCGACACTTTCGTCCGGTTGCTCCGCCAGCCCGCGGACCAGCTCCCGGAACTCCAGAAGATCGATCGTGCCTTCCGGCGCGGCCTCGGCGGTCTCGACCCGGCCCAACCGCTCGGCGGCCAGACGCTCGCCCAGCGTCGCATCGAGCGGCAGGAACGTCATCGTGGTGCGCGAAGCCTCGTCCAGGTCAGCGAACGCGGGGTGATGCACGGCGACGTCAACCACGCCGTCGTCCACCTGCGCGACGACCCGCACGTCAGCCAGCGAGATGCGATGCTCGCCCAGGTTCACCGTCACCCCGGTCGGATCCGGGACCGGGGGCACCGAATCGTGGTACTCCCAGATCGCGTCGTCCGGCGGTCCAGCCGCTTTCCACGCGTCCGTGTACGGGCGCAGCTCCGGGTCTTCCTGTCCGCTGACGACCAACGCGTAGATCGCCATCCGGCCGCGCTCCAGCGAGAAGTGCAGCCGAGGGTGCAGCGTCTCGACCAGCACGCACAGATCGTGCTCGACGCGATGCGGCTCACCCTCGCCCAGCGCGGCACTGACCTCGGGCAAGAGGTCGTACCACCCTTCCCAGAACGCAGCCGCCGCAGCGGCAGCGTCGGACGGCACCTGCTGTTCAGGCCACGGCGTACGGGGATCTGGCGGCGCGGCTTCGGTGTCGGCTTCCGAGCGGCGACGACGGAACAAACGCATGATTCGGAATTTCCCCCGGTTGTTTCTCTTCACCAGCCACGGTACGCGTCACGGCCGCCGCACGTCCGCGAAATCACCAGTTCTCGGGCGGCTCCACGAACCCTTTGCCCAGGTCGCGACTAAGAGCGAGCGCCCGGCGCATCCACTCGTTCGTGGCACCGGCCAGACCACACGCAGGCGTCGGAACAGCGCGCTCGGCCAGGATTGAACGGTTGAAGCCCAGCCGGTCCACGAGCCTGAGCGCTGGCGACGCGACGTCCTTCAACCCCGGAGCCGTCGCGGGGTCGGTGGCCGGTACGAGGCCAAGGAAGAACGAAATACCGCTGTCCCAAGCCTCGCCAATCTCGTCGAGAAGCTCGGCAGACGCCCCGGCGAGCATGCTGAGGTCGAACGCAACGGCCCCGGCACCCGCAGCGCGGCAGAGCGCGATCGGCGGCCGCGGAGCGCAGCAGTGGACGATGACCGGCTGCCCAGTCATCGCTCCGATCCGTTCGATTGTCGTCGCAAGCAGCTCCCGAACCTCGGGCTCAGGCACCGCGGGGACGTTGCCGTATCCCGACGGCGTAGCCAGTTTTCCGGCGAGAACAGCGGGCAACGACGGCTCGTCGAGCTGCACGACCACCGGCGCGCCGGTCCTCGCGGTCAGCTCCGCGACGTGCTGGGAAAGCCCGTCGAGCAGCGACGAGGTGAAGTCCCGCAACGCCCCGCGGTCGGTGAGCACCCGATGCCCCCGGGCGAGCTCGATCCCCGCGCCGAGTGTCCACGGCCCTGCGATCTGGGTCTTGAGGACTGCCGGCGCACCAGCGTTCTCGCGGGCGGCCTGGACGGCGTCAAGGTCCCACTGGAGCAGGTCACGCCCACGACGATGGTCGTGACCGGGCCGCCCGGCGACGCGGTAACCGCTGGGCACGACCTCGACGGCGAGGTCCACGAGCAAGGCCGCGGTCCGGCCGAGCATGTCGGCACCGACGCCGCGGGCCGGCAACTCGGGCACATACGGGAAGTCGGGAAGCTCTCCGAACACGACGGCGGCGGCCTCGACGGGATCGGTCCCCGGCATGGACCCGATTCCCGTCGCCGCGCCCGCGGGCCAAGGTCGTTCACTCACAGGCCGGATTGTCGCGGAACGGGCGGCCGCGGTCCGCACCGCCCCTTGGGACAAGCTTCACCCGACCGCGCGGCAATAGCCGGACATTCGCCGCATATCCCTTTGCCTGCACCGAATTCGCGGTCACCGCGTTAGTCTGGATCGTCATGACCAGCTCCGCCCCGCCACCGCCCGGCAAAACACCCGGTGACGCATCCGCCCGGGAGCCGCAGCGGGGCACTATGCCCGGAGCACCGTACCGCCGGGCTTCAAGCCGCTCCTTTGAGCGGACTCTCTTCACCGAGCCGGTCCTTTACGTCAGCCGGGAGGCGAAGCCGACTGCTGCCGGCCAGGAGTACGGCGTGTTCGACCGCCACGGCCTCCACATTGGCGGAGTCGCTGTCACTACCCTCAGCTTCCTGCGCAGAGTCATTCAGCTGCTGTGGAAATCCGACCAGTACGTCAGCCGCAGGTTCGAGGTCCGCGACGCGAACCAGAGCACTGTCCTCAAGGTCGAGAAACCGTCGAAGGACCCGCTGGCCCGCTTCGTGGTCACTCGCGCGGACGGAACGCCGATCGGCGAAATCATCCCGGCCAACGCGGGTGGCGTCCGTTTCGCCCTGCGTGCCGAAGGCAAGACAATCGCCAGGGTCGTCGCCAGTGGCCGGCAACGATGGGAAGTGACCGTCGAGGACCCGGTCGGCACCGAGGTCGCGCACGTCGGCCACCCGTCGCCGGAGCTTTCGCCGATCAGCGGCAACGCCTGTCTCGTAGAGATCCCGCTGCAGGTCCCCGAGCCGCTGGCGAGCATGCTCGTCGCGACAACGTTGACCATCGACATCGCGCTGACCGCACAACCCGGCTGATCCACGTGACCGGTGTCTCAGCGCCGCCAGGTGGACAGCGACCGGAATACGGCCCAATGTAAGGAAAGTCCGGGACGCCGAGGTCCCGCCTGGACGGAGGTCGCCGTGGAGCCGTTGCCCGAAGGCAGTAACTCGAACTGGGCCGATCCCGGTGTCTACGAAGTGGCCGCGGGCGTCTACCGGATCCCATTGCCGCTGCCGAACGACGCCCTGCGCGCGGTCAACGTCTACGCAGTCACCGACGGCACGAACCTCGTGCTCGTCGACTCGGGGTGGGCCCTCACCGAATCTCGCCAGCTACTGGCCGACGCACTCAAGGCGCTCGACGCCGAGTTCGGCGATGTCCGAGAGTTCCTCATCACCCATGTCCACCGGGATCACTACACGCAGGCGGTCGCGCTTCGGCGCGAATTCGGCAACCGGATCGCCCTCGGGAAGCTCGAGCAGCCTTCGCTCGACGCGAGCGCCAACCCGAACCAATTCCCCATGCAAGCCCAACTCGATCTCCTCCGCCTCAGCGACGGACAAGAGGTCATCACCGCGCTCAGCAAGCTGTTCGGTTCGGAACCTCGCCACACCGAGGCGAATCTCTGGGAAGAGCCGGACGAATGGCTGACGCCCGGCCGGCGTGCGGTGCTGCCCGATCGCGAGTTCGACGTGGTCCACACCCCAGGACACACCAATGGGCATGTGGTTTTCGTAGACGGCGCAGCCAATCTTTTGTTCTCCGGCGACCACGTGCTCCCGCACATCACTCCGTCGATCGGCTTCCAGCCGGTTCCGGCTGAGTTGCCGCTGAACGACTATCTCGACTCCCTCCGTCTGGTTCGCGGCATGCCGGACCGGCGCATGTTGCCGGCTCATGGGCCAGTCACCGACAGCGTGCATGCCCGGATCGACGAGCTTCTCGAACACCACCGGCAACGTCTCGAAACGATGGCGGCTCAAATCGAAGCCGGAGCGAGCACCGCTTTTGAAGCTGCCAACCGCCTCGGCTGGACACGCCGCGGCCGCAAACTGTCCGAAATGGACGCCTTCAATCAGATGCTCGCCGTCCTCGAGACCGGCGCACACCTGGATCTCCTGGTCTCACAGAGCAAGCTCGCAGCCGAAGACGTCGACGGCATTCGCCGCTACAAGACCACGTAGCGGCCAACCGTCCATCGCTCCCCCAATGGAATACTGATCCGCCGTGCCTCCTATGACTGTGAGACGAGCTCGCCCCGACGACGTCGAAGCAATCGTCCAGATGCTTGCGGACGACCAGCTTGGCGCAACCCGCGACTCGCCGGCCGACCTTGAGCCCTACCTGCAAGCGTTCAAAACCATTACTGCAGACCCAAATCAGCTGCTGGTCGTCGCAACATCAAACGATCGACCGATAGCCACACTTCAGCTCACGATCATCCCCGGCCTCGCACGGCGCGGGGCCCTTCGCGGGCAGATCGAAGCTGTGCGCGTACACCGCGACCACCGCAGCTCAGGCTTGGGTGCGGAGCTCGTGCAATGGGCCATCGACGAATCACGGCGACGCCGCTGCAACCTAGTCCAGCTCACCTCGGATACGACGAGGACAGCAGCGCACCGCTTCTACGAACGATTGGGCTTCGTCGCGAGTCACACGGGTTTCAAGCTGCATCTCTGATCACCTCCTTCACGCAGCTTCGGCCGTCCACGCGTCGATCACCCGCCATTCACCGTGCCAGAGTTGTCACGCAAAAGCCAAGCGATCGCACGATGGGTCCCTTCGCGCAATTTAGCTGACAGTACTAGAAACAATGCGTATCGTGACTATCATGAGCAAGTCGACCACGCCGGCGGACCACGCCGATCAGGCCAACAAGACCACCGAAACCGCAGACCTCGCCTTCCTGCTTCGCACCATGCACGCGAACCTCGACCTCTTCAATCGCCTGCAGACTGGCCAACTGATGGCAGCCGTGAAAGACGCGAACCGCCAGATCGCCCGCTTGCAGGCTCTGCAGCTGCATTGCATGGCAGGCATGCGAAGACGAAGATCAGACCCGCACGAGCTAGCGTGCGAACTCGCGCTTGCCTTGCACATCACCGATACCCGAGCCGGAACGATGATCGCCGCTGCCGAAGCTCTGGCCCAACGTCTGCCTCGAACCTTCCGACTGATGGACGAGGGCAAGTTCGACCTCTATCGCGCCATGAAGGTCACCGACGGCACCAGCCAACTGTCCGACCGCCATGCACGGATGGTCGACTACCTGCTCGAACACCGGTTAGAGGACAAGAACCCGACCCAAGTCCGCAAGGCAACCGCTTACGCCGCAACGAAAATCGACCCGGACGGTGCGATGGACCGCCTGGCCCAGCGGAAAGCCGAGCGCCGCGTCATCCTGCAGCACCAGAGCGAAGGCATCTCGCGGATCTCAGTCGACAACGCCTCGACCGACAAAGCTACGGCGGCCTACCTCCGCGTCGACAAGATCGCTCGATCGCTCAAGACAGGCGATGAGAAGCGAACCCTCGACCAACTGCGCGCTGACGTCGCGATCGATCTCTTGCTCAGCGGCAAAGGCGGCGTGCCGGAGCAGACCGAGGTGTATCTCTATGTCGATCTGCAGACCTATTTAGGGCTCAACGACAATCCCGCTGAGCTGGCCAGTCACGGTCACATCCCGGCCGAGCTGGCGCGCCACATCGCCACCGGTCCCGACACAATCGTCCGCCGGGTCATCACCGACCCGCTGACCGGACAAGTGATCGAGGTCGGCAAGTTCCGGTATCGGCCGAGCATCGACGTGGACGAGTTTGTGCGGATCCGCGACCGTGAGTGCCGACAGCCCGGCTGCCCGCGGCCCGCACAGAACTGCCTGACGGAACCAACCGGGCCCGATTCCGCGGACGCAGACTCGACGTTGAGCTACTGCCTACGCCATCGCCGTCTCAAGAATCGAGCCGACTGGAGCTACGAGGTCCTGCAGGACGGGAAGCTCATCGTCACGACACCGACCGGCGAGAAAGCTGAAAGCGCACCTCCGCCGCTGCACGATCCCCAACCCACACCAGAACAGCCTGGAGAGGAACGCCTAGGGGCATAAGGAAGTCAGCGCGTGCCAGAGATTTTTGCGCTCCCGAGTACAAGGTCGCCAGCCTGGTCGTCTTGCCGATAAAGGACAACGACCTGGCCCGGTGCCACACCGCGCAACGGCTCGCGCAGCTGAATGGAGACTTGCCCGTCTTCACCCACTTCGGCGACCGCATCGGCGATACCTCCGTGCGCGCGAACCTGGACGGTGCATTCAGTCGGTCCGTCCAAGGCCCGTCCGCCCGGCCAGATCGCCCGGTCCGCGTCGATGGCCTGGACACTTAGGTCTGCCGACGAACCAAGCTTCACCGTGCCCGAAACAGGTTCGAGCGAAAGGACATAACGAGGTCGCCCATCAGCGGCCGGCGCGTCGATGCCGAGGCCCTTCCGCTGGCCCACGGTGAATCCGTGCACGCCGGTGTGACGCCCGAGCACCGCACCCGTCTCGGCATCGACGAGTTCGCCAGGACGCTCGCCGAGCCGCTTCTCCAAGAACTTCTTGGTGTCGCCGTCCGGGATGAAGCAAATGTCGTGGCTGTCCGGCTTCCGTGCCACCGAAAGCCCACGCTGCTCCGCCTCGGCGCGCACGTCCGACTTCCAAGAGTCGCCCAGCGGGAACATCGCATGGCGAAGCTGCTCTGGCTGCAGTGAAGCCAGCACGTACGACTGGTCTTTGCCGTCGTCCGCGCTCCGGCGAAGTTCCAACTCGCCGTCGACAGTGGCCAGGCGCGCATAGTGGCCGGTCGCGACAGCGTCGAAGCCAAGAGCGAGCGCCTTCTCAAGCAGCGCCTCGAACTTGATCTTCTCGTTGCAAGTCACGCAAGGGTTCGGCGTACGGCCGGCGGCGTACTCGCCGACGAACGTCTCAACGACCTCTTCGGTGAAGCGCTCTGCGAAATCCCAGATGTAGAACGGGATACCGAGGATGTCCGCGGCCCGGCGAGCGTCGTGTGAATCCTCGATTGTGCAGCAGCCGCGTGAACCCGTGCGCAGCGTGCCAGGTTGAGCCGAAAGCGCCAGGTGCACTCCGACGACGTCGTGGCCAGCGTCGACTGCACGCGCAGCGGCGACGGCCGAGTCGACTCCTCCGCTCATTGCGGCCAATACCCGCATTGCTTTACACCTCTTGCTTCTGCGTCTGCTTGCGCATGCCGGCGAGACCGGCCTGTCGGGCACGAGTGACGACGCCACTGATCTCTCGGGCCAGGGTATGCACGTCGTCCAGTGTCGACGTGTGGCCAAGCGAGAATCGGAGCGAGCCGCGGGCTGCGGCGGCGTCTGCCCCCATTGCCAGGAGGACGTGACTTGGTTGCGCGACTCCCGCGGTGCACGCCGAACCGGTGGAGCACTCGATACCCTTGGCGTCCAAGAGCATCAGCAGGCTGTCGCCCGCGCAACCGGGGAAAGTGAAGTGAGCGTGGCTCGGCAAACGCTCACCGTCGCGGCCATTAAGAATCGCGTCTGGGACTTCGCGCTGAACCGCGGCGACGAGCTCGTCACGCAGCTTCTCGACCCTGGCGGCATACTCCGCGCGGCCGCTGATCGACGCTTGCACCGCAGCGGCGAAGCCGGCGATCGCTGGGACGTCGAGAGTGCCCGAGCGAACGCTGCGCTCCTGGCCACCCCCGTGAAGGACAGGGACGCACGAGGTGTCTCGGTCGAGGAGAAGCGCGCCGACACCGTACGGGCCGCCCAGCTTGTGGCCGGTCAGCGTGAGCGCGGCTGCGCCGGAGGCGGTGAAGTCGACGGGAACCGCACCGACCGCCTGGACGGCATCGGTGTGCAGCGGGATCGCGTATTCGTTGCAGACCTCGGCGAGAGCGGCGACCGGATTGACTGTGCCGACCTCATTGTTCGCCCACATCACCGTCGCGAGGGCAACCGTCTCCGGGGCCGACTCAATCGCGGCGCGGAGCGTTTCCGGCGACACCCGGCCCTGGTCGTCTGCCTCAAGCCAGGTGATCTCGGCATCGGAGTGCTGCTCCAGCCACTCGACCGTGTCAAGGACCGCGTGATGCTCGACGGTGCTGCAAAGGATGCGACGCCGAGCCGGGTCCTCGCCGTTTCGGGCCCAGAAGATGCCCTTGACCGCGAGGTTGTCACTCTCAGTGCCGCCGCCGGTGAAGATGACTTCCGACGGCCGCGCGCCCAAGGCGGCGGCGATCACTTCGCGTGCTTCCTCGACGGCCCGCCGAGCTCGCCGTCCCGAAGAATGCAGCGCGGAGGCGTTGCCCACGGTGGACAAAGCCTCAGTCATCGCCGCAATGGCTTCGGGCAGCATCGGAGTGGTTGCCGCGTGGTCGAGATAGGTCATCGCTCTATCAGGGTAGACCGATGCGGCCTGTGACGAAGCTCGCCCCAGGCCGCAGAGTGGCACGTCACACCTGTTTCGGCCACCGGCTCGTGAGTCGGACACCGAGCAGCGCGAGCAGGACGAGGGCGATACTGAGCAGTCCCATCGCGGCAGAAGGCTGAGCGGCGGAGGCGACGGCGGCCAGGAGCACCCCGCCGAGGCCGATGAGCAACGCTGATCCGACCCAGTCGGCGAGTTGCATTGCGGACGTGTTGAACCCCCGCTCTCCCTCCGGCGAGTAGCGCAGCAGGAGGACCGAGACGGCGGGCATCGCGATTCCCATCCCCGCGCCGCCGACTGCGCAGACAGCGAAGGCCACCCAGGCGGGGAACCACGGTTGGGCGACAAAACCGAAGCCAACCAGACCCACGGCTACGAGGACGAAGCCGGTGCGCAGCGATGCCTCCCGCGACCAGTCAAGGAATCGGCCTTGGAGAGCCGACGCGGCGGACCAGCCAAGCGCGGTGATAGTCAGCGGCAAGCCAGCGAGAGCAGGGCTATAGCCGTGGACGGCAGTCATGGTCAGCGGGAGATAGGCCTCCATGCCCGCATATGCGCCGGCGAGCAGGGCGCGAGAGGCGACCACCGTGGGCAATCCGGGGCGAGAGGTCATGGTTCCGACAGGCAGGAGCTTGCGCAATGCGACGGCTAGCGCGACAAGACCCACGGCCCCGTAGGCAAGCGCGGCAGGCGATGGGTGTTGGGCGGCCCAGCTCAGGGCGGCGACTCCAAGCGCCGCTACAACAGCGGCGACGACGCCTGCACGACGTCCGGCCGGCAGTGGCACATGGGCGGGCAAACCGCGGGTGATCTTGTAAAGGAGGACGACTCCGATCCCGACCAGCGGGAGCAGCCCGAGAAAGACCCATCGCCAGCCGACGGTCACGGTCACCAAGCCGGCGACGGACGGGCCGATGACCGCTGGGAGGACCCAAGCAGCGGCGTTGGCCGCATAGATGATGGGGCGTTCGCGGTCGGTGAACGTCAGGGCGATCAACAGCGAGACGGACACCAGCAGAAACCCTGAACCGAAGCCCTGCAGCGCACGGCCGACTAGGAGCATCGGCATTGTGGTGGCGATACCTGCGACAGCTAGTCCCGCGGCGAACAGCACCGGCCCCACCAGGAGAGCTGGCGCTGGTCCTCTGCGGTCGCCTAGTCGTCCGGACAAGACAGTCGCGACGACGCTGGCCACCAGGAACGTGGTGAACGGCCAGGAATAGAGGGCGAACCCGTGCAGTTCGGCGACCAGCGTCGGCATCGCAGTGGCGACGCCCATGTTTTCGAAGGCCACCAGCGTGACCACAAGCAGCAGACCGACGGTGACAAGACGATGCTCGCGACTCCAGAGGACGCTTTTTCGAGGCTGTGCTTCGACGGTCTGGCTCATGATCGCGAGCTTGCAACCTCCAGTGCTCTGGAGGTCAAGCCATCCGCTGGCCTTTCGGGGTCGGCAGTGGGGCACATCGCATCGGCATGAAATTCGCCGTGGCAATACGAGATTCCGCGGCTCAAGCTGGAGAAGCCGGATCTGCGGACTCCCTGCGGATGCCGCGTCCGGGTAGTCGAGGGGCGATTAGCGCAGGAGGTCGATGACGCCAGGTAATCGCAGGCGTCGGAGTGGTCGCCTAGACCGATGAACCGGAGTTCTTGCATGCCACCGTTCGGGCACTGTCTGCGTCACGACGCCGGGTCAGGCGAGGGTGATCGAGTGCGACAGGGCGACGGTGTTGCCGTTTACTGGCGAATCGAGCGTGCGGTTCGGAATGCACCGGATGCTGGTTGGCTTTAAGTAGGACGTACGGCGACCGAAGGAGAGTGCGAACCGAGATGCGAGCCATCACATTCGCCGAGTATGGCGGGCCCGAAGTGCTGCAGCTGAAGGATGTGCCGACGCCAGAGCCTGGCCCGGGGCAGGTCCGGGTCGTTGTCCGCCGCGCGGGGATCAACCCGATCGACTGGAAAATTCGTTCTGGGGCGATGGCCGACGGCGCGGCGCTCAAGGGTCAGCAGATCCCGGGGCTCGAGATCGCGGGGGTGGTCGACGCGGCGGGCGACGGCGCTGAATTCGCCGTCGGAGATGAGGTGTTCGGCTGGTCGGCGACCGGCGGGTACGCGGAGTTCGCGCTCGGCGGAGCGATTGTTCGCAAGCCGGCCGACCTCTCCTGGGATGACGCGGCGGCGTTGCCGGTTGCTGGCGAAACCGCGCTGCGCGTGTTGCGTCTGCTCGATGTCAAAGCCGGCGAACTGTTGGTTGTCCACGGAGCGAGTGGCGCTGTCGGCCGGTTCGCGACACAAATCGCGGTCGCGTTGGGCGCGACGGTGATCGGAACGGCTGGACAGCACAATCTCGATGAGGTGAAAGCACTGGGCGCGATTCCGGTGCGTTACGGGGACGGGTGGCTGGAGCGGGTCCGTGAAGTGGCGGACCGTCCGGTCGATGCGGTGTTCGACGCGTCTGGGCATGGCGTTTTGCCGGAATCGGTCGAGCTGCGAGGGTCGAAGGAGCGCATCGTGACCATTGCCGATGGCGCGGCGTTCCAGCTCGGGTTGCCTTTCTCGTCTGGCGGCCAGGATGGGCAGACGCAAGAGGTGCTGAACAAGATCCTCGAGTATGTACACAATGGACTGCGGATTGCGCAGGGGAAGACCTTTCCGCTAGAGGAAGCGGCAGCTGCGCAAGAGGAGAGCCGGAACGGGCACCCTGGCGGGAAGCTGACTATTGCCGTTTCCTGACCGCGATTGTCGGCTAGGCTCGAAGATGGTGCGGCTCGGGTGACCTGACGGATCGGTGTCGCCGATTTGCGGCGACTGCGGCGAGTGGCCGTTGCCGCTCAATGGCGAAAGGGCTGAGCATGGGGAGTGGCCCATGCGGCTGTCGCCACTCAGCGGCGACGAAAGCGGGGCGCGGCAACCAGGTGCACCGACGCGAGCGGATCCGTCGCCGTTCGGCGGCGACGGATGGTGGGCGGCGGCTACAGATGGCGGGACGGGAAGTCGTGGCCAACCGGCGGCGAGGCGAGTTGGGTGGCTGTTGCCGTTGAGTGGCGAATGGGCTGGCCGGGGTCGGTCGGAAGACCAACCGGCAGGGGGCGGAAGACTGCGGAGTGGTGTCGCCAAAAAACGGCAACACCCCTCCGAGAGCCCGTGACCAGGTAGTTCGTCAGTGCGCAACCGGCTGGGAGGGCGTACGGCGGCCAACCAGAACCCGGCGACGCTGCGGCGGGATGCGGACTGTGCCGAGGGCCGAGTGGACAGCGGCTTCGGCAAGGGCCGCCAGCGAACGGCGGTCTTCGGCGCGGCCGGGAGCGATCTCCGGGCACACGTGCACCTCGAGAACCAGACCGCGCAGCGCGGCGACCCGGCGCAGGGAGGCGATGAGCGACTCCGGCCCGATGAACGCCGGCTGGCTGGTTTCGCGGCCGTCGGCGAGGCGGTAGCGAAGAGCGATCGGCCGGACCGGGACGCCGCCGTCGATCGCGGCTTGGAAGGTGGCCGTCGTGAAGCGGCCGGAGGCCAGGCCGCACCAGGTGGTGCCCTCGGGGGTGACGTTGACGAGTGCGCCAGCGCGGAGGCTGTCGGCCAGTTCGGACATCGTGCCCGGCAAGGTGCGCAAGCGGTTGCGGTCCAGGAAAATACTGCCGCCGCGACGCACCAGCGTGCCCAGGATCGGCCAGGAGCCGATTTCGATCTTCGCTAGCGCGCGCATCGGGCGCAGAGCGTTGATGGCGATGATGTCCAGCCACGAAATGTGGTTGTTCACCACGAGCGCGCCGCGGCCCGCCGGAGCGGCGAGGAAGTCCGCACCGCCCACGACGGACATCCGCACGCCGAACGCCCTCAGCACCGCCCGGAAAATCCGGCGCAGCAAGCGTTCCCGGCTCCGGCCGCGAATCACTAGCAACGCCGGCGCGACCAGCAGCGCCGCCAAGACCACAGAAATCGCTGCAGCGAAACGCAAAATTCGCCGCGGCAAGGCAACCGTCGGTGCGCCTTCGGTGAGGCAACCGTCACCGCAGGGCGACGTCGGCATCCAAGCGTGACTCATCCTTGCGCTCCGAGGAAGAATTTCAAGTACCGCTCGTCGACCTGCTGCAGATCAAGAAGGACAAAGAAGTCCGCGACCCCGAAGTCGGCGTCGAGGGCAGGCGGGCCGCACACTTTGGCGCCGAGCCGCACGTAACCCTTGATCAGCGGCGGAAGCACGGCCCGGTCGCGACGCGCGATCGCGTCCGGGTCCCAAGGATTCAACGGTGAGACGCGCAACGAGTCGTCCGCGTGATGCTTGGTGCGCAAGACATCCCAGACGCCCGCCGCGTAACTGCCGCCGTCGTTCAGCTGGACCGAGGCGCAGCCGGCGAGATAACGGTGTCCCGAGAGGAGCATGTAGCGCGCGATCCCGGCCCACACCAAGCTCACGACCGCGCCGCTGCGGTGGTCGGGGTGGACGCAGGACCGTCCGGTCTCGACCAAGGACGGTCGCAGCGAGGCGAGCGTCGTCAGGTCGAATTCGCTGTCGGAGTAAAGCTTTCCGGCCTGCGCGGCGCGTTCCGGCGGGAGCATGCGGTAGCAGCCGACGATCTCGCCGGTGTTGTCGTCGCGGACGACGAGGTGGTCGCAGAATTCGTCGAAGTAGTCGACATCCCGGCCGGGCTCCGGGGAATGCAGTTCCGCCCCCATCTCCTCGGCGAAAACCCGGTATCGCAGTTTCTGTGCGGCGAGCACTTCATCGTTCCCGTTGGCGACCAGAAGCGAATACCGCGGCGCGCCTGCGGGAAGGTCGGCACCCGCCTGATCAGTACTGACGAGGAGCTGTGACGACGTCATGGTCAAGGTGTACCTGCCGGTAAGCGGCCTCGGAGAGTGCCAATCGATGACCGGTCAGTGCACGTTGAGTTAATTGCGGGTTCTCAGGTTCCTCTCAGACAGACGAGAAGGTTCCGGAGAACGCGGAAGGCCGCCGCGTGGCGAGCACGCGACGGCCTTCCGGGCGAAAGAAAACGTCAGCCCTTGCGCTTGTCGACAGCGTCGGTCAGCTGCGGTGCGACGTTGAACAGGTCGCCCACCACGCCGAAGTCGGCGATCTCGAAGATCGGAGCCTCGGCGTCCTTGTTGACCGCGATGATCGTCTTCGACGTCTGCATGCCGGCGCGGTGCTGGATCGCGCCGGAGATGCCGAGCGCGATGTACAGCTGCGGCGACACCGTCTTGCCGGTCTGGCCGACCTGGAACTGCGCCGGGTAGTAGCCGGAGTCGACGGCGGCACGGGACGCGCCGACAGCCGCGCCGAGCGAGTCGGCCAGCTTCTCGACGACGTCGAACTTCTCCGCCGAGCCGACGCCGCGGCCACCGGACACGACGATCGACGCCTCGGTCAGCTCCGGACGGTCGCCGCCGACGACCGGCTCGATGCCGGTGATCTTGGCGGCCTTCGCCGGGTCCTGCGCCGGAATCTCGACGGCCTCCTCGGCAGCCGCGCCATCGGCGGCCTCCGCCTCGACCGCGCCCGGACGCACCGACACGACCGGCGAGCCCTTGGCAGCCTTGGCCTTCACGGAGAAGGCACCACCGAAGATGGACTGGTCCACGGTGCCGTCGGCGTTGACGCCGACCGCGTCGTAGAGCAGACCAGAGCCCAACCGCAGCGCGACCCGCGCGGCCACCTCTTTGCCCTCGGCGCTGGCGGCGACGAGCACCGCGGCCGGGGAGACCTGCTCGGCGAGCTTCGCGAGCACGTCGACCTTCGGGGTCACCAGGTAGCCGGCGGCGTCGTCGCCCTCGGCGACGTACACCTTCGCCGCGCCGTGGCCGGCGAGCGCTTCCTTGGCCTTCGCCGCGGTGCCGGTCGGGCCCACCACGACGGCGGAGGGCTCGCCGAGGGCGCGCGCAGCGGTCAGCAGCTCGAGCGTGACCTTCTTGACATCACCGTCGACGTGGTCGACGAGGACGAGTACTTCAGCCATTTTCTGGAATCCTCCTCGAAACCGTGTCTCAGATGAGCTTCTGCGCGACCAGGTACTCAGCGACCTTCGAGCCGCCGTCGCCCTCGTCCTCGACCTTTTCGCCCGCAGTGCGCGGCGGCTTCGGCGAGGCTTCGACGACCGTCGACCACGCGTTGCCGAGACCGACCTCGCCCGCGTCGATGCCGAGGTCGGCGATGGTCAGCGTCTCGACCGGCTTCTTCTTCGCGGCCATGATGCCCTTGAACGACGGGTAGCGCGGCTCGTTGATCTTCTCGCTCACGCTCACCAGCGCCGGCAGGTTCGCCTCGAGGTGGGTGATGCCGTCTTCCGTCTCGCGGTCGGCCTTCACGGAGGAGCCCTCGACGGTCAGCTGACGCACGTAGGTCAGCTGCGGCACGCCGAGCAGCTCGGCGAGGATCGCGGGCACGGCGGCACCGCGGCCGTCGGACGCCTCGTTGCCGGCCAGGATCAGGTCGAAGCCCTCGACCTTGCCGACAGCGGCGGCGATGACCTTCGCGGTGGCGATGGCGTCGGAGCCGTGCAGTGCCTCGTCGGACACGTGGATGGCTTTGTCGGCGCCCATGGAGAGCGCCTTGCGGATCGCGTCGGTGGCGCGGTCCGGGCCGACCGAGATCACGGTGACCTCGCCCTCGCCTGCTTCCTTGATCTTGAGGGCCTCTTCGACGGCCTTCTCGTTGATCTCGTCGAGCACGGCGTCGGCGGATTCGCGGTCAAGGGTGTTGTCGGAACCGGAGAGCTTCCGCTCCGAGTAGGTGTCCGGTACCTGCTTGACCAGGACAACGATGTTCGTCATGGGTCTTCTTCGACCTCCCGGTTGGGGCCGGCTCTCGGCCGCGGGACAGTGCTCTACTGAGCGGTAGATTAGGGGCAATTCCGCGGCCGGACCCCTCGAGGTGACGGCATTCACCTGGATGAGCAATCTATTGGGACCATCGTCCCGGTAGTTGACCAGTTAGCCCGTCCAGCGCGCCGCTCGCCCGATCGGAGCAACGGTCACTTACTCGCAGTAGGCCGTTAGGGGTTACGCTCCGGCACCATGTCCGCGCACATCGCCGTAGTCACCGACTCGACCTCGTGCCTGCCCGAGCAGCTCGCCGCTCAGTGGCGAATCAGTGTCGTCCAGGTCCAGCTGCACGTCGGAGACCAGACGGACGACGAGCACCGCTTCGACCGGAGCGAGCTCATCCAGACCATGAAATCCGGCGCGGCCGTCACGACTTCGCCGCCCGATCCGGGCGCGTTTTTCTGGACCTACCAGGACGCGGCCTCGGCAGGCGCGTCCGCCATCGTGAGCCTGCACATCTCCGGACGGCTTTCGCAGACCGTCGAAGCCGCCCGCGAAGCCGCCCAGCAAGTCCGGATTCCGGTGCACATCCTCGACAGCGGGACGGCCAGCATGAGTCTCGGCTACGCAGCGGTGTCGGCCGCCCGCGTCGCCGGGGCCGGCGGACAGCTCGAGCGAGTCCTGGACGCCGCGGAACGGCGAGTGCGCAACTCGACCGAACTGATCTACGTGGACACCCTTGAGTACTTACGGCGATCGGGGCGGATCGGCGCTGCCCAGTCGATGCTCGGAAGTGCGTTCGCGATCAAGCCGCTGCTCACCGTCCGCAACGGGGAGGTGAGCCCGCTCGCCCGTGTTCCCGGCACTAAACGAGCGATGAACCGGCTCGTCGACCTGGCCGCGAAGGCAGCCGGCGACCAACCCGTGGATCTCGCCGTGACTCGATTCGGCTCTGACGAGAGCGAGATCGTCCGGAAGTTGCGGGAGCGCGTGCCCGGCGCGGGCGAGATCGTGGTGGGCGACGCGAGCACCGTGATAGGCGCTCACGTCGGCCCGGGTGCGCTCAGCATCACGGTGTCGCCGTCGAACTGACCTCGATTCGCCGTCCCGGGACCAAAAGCACCACGAGCGGCAGCAGGACCGTCACCGCGAGCCCGCCGATGATGAGCACCTGGTCGAGCTGCGGAAAGTGCCCGACGTGACCGGCGTGGTAGATGAGGTGCGGCACGGCGAACAGCAGGGCCGCGACCGCCACCAGCCGCGCAATAGTTGTGGTGCCCATCACCGCGGCACCGACCAGCATCGCGCCGAGCGCCAGGCTGAGTCCGCCGAAATCGATGATGAAGTGCTCGTTGTAGGGCCCGTCCATGGAGACCCAGCCGTGCCGGAAACCGGGAAAGTCCTGGTAAAACCCCATCGGGTCGAGCAGCGGCCAGAGCCCCTGCACCAGGGTGTAGAGACCGAGCAGGATCAGGAGGATGCGCGTGATCGTCCGTTGCATGCGACTGGAACGAGACGGCTGCGCGGAACGTGACAGGCGCTAGGGTCGCGCAGGTGACCAACGCAGCCACCCGGGCCGAGGCACTGCACCTCACCGGCGAACGGACCGTCCCCGGCATCCCCGAGGAGAATTACTGGTTCCGCCGCCATGAAGCCGCATATCTCGCCCTCCTCCCCCACTGCGCCGACGCGACGGTGCTCGAAGCCGGCTGCGGCGAGGGCTACGGCGCCGGGCTCATCGCCCAGCAGGCCCGTCGAGTGCTCGCGCTGGATTACGACCAGCCGACCATCGAGCACGTCGCACGCCGGTATCCAGATGTCGCCGTCGCGCGGGCGAACCTGGCATACCTCCCGCTGCGGGACGGCACCGTCGACGTGGTGGCGAACTTCCAGGTGATCGAGCACCTGTGGGACCAGGACAGCTTCCTCGCCGAATGCTTCCGCGTCCTGCGCCCGAGCGGGAAACTGCTGGTCACGACCCCGAACCGGCTCACTTTCACTCCGGACAGCGACACCCCGCTCAACCCGTTCCACACGCGCGAACTGGCACCGTCCGAATTGGACGGACTGCTGCGCGCGGCCGGGTTCACCGTCGCAGCTCTGAACGGGCTGCACCACGCGGAAACCCTGCGTACCACCGAAACCCGTTACGGCGGCTCCATCATCGACGCCCAGCTGGACGTCGTCATGGGCTCCCTTCCCGGACAAGCCACCTGGCCCGCGGACCTCCTCTCGGACGTCGCGGCGATCCGGGCGGACGACTTCTCCGTGCACGACGACGACCTCGACGCGAGCCTCGACCTGGTCGCCGTGGCGGTGCGCCCGTGAGCGCCCGAAATCCCACACACGAAGGCACGTTCTGCCTCGTCCTGCACAGCCACTTGCCGTGGCTGCCACACCATGGCAGCTGGCCGGTCGGCGAGGAATGGCTGTACCAGGCGTGGACGCATTCGTACCTGCCGGTCGTCGACCTGCTGCGCCGTTTCGCCGATGAGGGGCGACGCGACGTCTTGACGCTCGGCATAACGCCAGTCCTCGCCGCGCAGCTTGACGATCCGTATGCCATCCGCGCCTGCCACGACTGGGTCGGCCACTGGCAGCTGCGGACGCAGCACGCATCGACGCTCTGGCACGGCGATCCGTTGCTGCGCGACCTCGCCGCCGCCGAGCACCAAGCCGCGATGCACGCCACCGAGGAACTGGAAACGCGCTGGCGGCACGGTTTCTCGCCAATCCTGCGGTCGCTTGTGGACAGTGACACGATCGAGCTGCTCGGCGGGCCGCTGGCGCATCCGTTCCAGCCGTTGCTGGACCGGCGGGTGCGACGGTTCGCCCTCCAGGCAGGGTTGGAGGACACCGCGCTGCGCATTGGCCGCGCACAAGAGGGTATTTGGGCACCTGAATGTGGTTATGCCCCGGGAATGGAACAAGATTATCACGACGCCGGTGTGCGACGCTTCCTTGTCGATGGCCCTTCACTCCATGGTGACACCTCGGCCGCGCATCCCGTCGGCGACTCGGATGTCGTCTGCTTCGGCCGCGATCTCGAAGTCACGTACCGGGTTTGGTCGCCGAAAGCAGGCTATCCGGGCCATGCGGCGTATCGCGATTTCCACACCTGGGCGCATGAAGTCGGACTGAAGGCGTCGCGCGTAACCGGAAAAACCGTTGAGCCGCAAGACAAGGCCCCGTATGACCCCGCGCTCGCCGCAGACGTTCTGGGTTCACACGTCAAGGACTTCGTCGAAACAGTCGTCGCACGGCTGCGATCGCTCCGTGAACAACACGGCCGCGAATCGCTGGTGGTTGCCGCCTACGACACGGAACTCTTCGGGCACTGGTGGCACGAAGGTCCCGCGTGGCTCGAAGGAATCCTGCGCGCGCTGCCCGAGGCGGGCGTCCGCGTGACGACGCTGCGCGGCGCGCTCGAGGCTGGCCACCTGGGCGAGCCGGTCCAGCTGCCCGCGTCCTCGTGGGGCTCCGGCAAGGACTGGCGAGTCTGGGACGGCGAACAGGTGGCGGACATGGTGCAGGACAACACTGCGCTGCAGACCCGACTGCTCGACTTGGTCGACAAGCAGGATGGGACCACTCGCGACACCGTCGCCGATCAGGCCGTCGCCGAGGCGATGATGGCGCTGTCCAGCGACTGGGCCTTCATGGTCACCAAAGACTCCGCCGCCGACTACGCCCGCCGGCGCGCCCGCGTGCACACCGAACGATTCGACGCCCTTGCAGGGTTGCTCCGCAGCGGGGATCGAGCTCGCGCGCTTGCCCTGGCCGAGGAATACCGCCGGGCCGACGGCCCGTTCGGACATCTGGACGCGCGCGTCCTGCGCCGTCCTTCCGTGTGACGATCGAAGGGAATTCCATGGGAATCCGCGACCTGCCGCTCAAGACCTTGTCCGGCGACGACGCCACTCTCGACGGCTCGCTGGCCGGCAAGACGCTGCTCGTGGTGAACGTGGCGTCGAAGTGCGGGTTGACGCCGCAGTACACCGGTTTGGAGCGACTGCAGGAACGCTACAGCGACAAGGGCTTCTCGGTTGTCGGGTTCCCGTGCAACCAGTTCGCCGGTCAGGAGCCAGGCACCGCGGAGGAAATCCAGACGTTCTGCTCCACCACGTACGGAGTTTCGTTCCCGCTGTTCGAGAAGATCGACGTCAACGGCGAAGATCGGCACCCGCTCTACGCGAGCATCACGGGAACCCCCGACGCGGACGGCGAAGCCGGCGACGTGCAGTGGAACTTCGAGAAGTTCTTGATCAGCCCGGACGGCTCGGTGCTCGGTCGGTTCCGCCCGCGTACCGAGCCTGAAGACGAGACGATCGTCGCGGCCATCGAAGCGGCGCTGCCTGCTTGAGCTTCGGTCGTGCTCTCCGGCCTGCGTTTTTCCTGGCCGGAGAGCATTCGCCGTTTTTCGGCAACTGACTGCCAGCGCCGCGTCAGCCGGGTTCTGCGGAGGAGATACCGCTGGCCGTTGACTTGTGCCGTTGCCGTTCAGTGGCGAAAGGTCTGGCGTTCCTCACGCCTGCTCGCCCGCGGCAGTTATCGCCTCTCATCGACAACTGCCGACCAACGACCTAAGCCGCCACGGATCGTCTTCGCCAGGCGCAGCAAAGTCAGCCTTGGGGACGCCGGGCACCCCGATGCCGTCGCCGTTCACAGGCAAATTCGGCACCACTGGGTCGCCGCAGCGCTGTAGCCGCTGGCCGGCGAGGGCACGAAGCAGCACCTCAGCTCCGGGCGGCATCACGTCACCCTCGATATGCCGTCAGCCAGTTCGTCGCCGGTGAGCGGCGAACCGCAAGGTGGCCTGGTTTGCCCCCCAGGCCACAGCCCCTGTGCAGGGCTGCATATCTTGTGTTGCCGCTCAGTGGCGAATCGCAGGTCAACGGCTGTTCGGAGCCTCGTCAGCCAACTCGGCAGCGGTCTGCACCTCGGGGTACGAACCACGCGCGATCACCGCTCGGTTGTGGTTCGCAGCGTCGGCGAAGTCGAGCTTCTGCACTCGGCGGTCGTAGGTGAGGAGGCCGTTCACTTCGTTCTCCACATCAGTGGTCTGAGTGTAGATCGCGCCGGACAATCCCAGCTCGGAAACCAACCCTTCGAGGCGTTCGCTCACCTCCGCGTACCGGCGAGTGAGGTGTGCCGAATCGGTCGTCATTTCGTAGGCATTGGGCTGGCCTGGCCAAATGTGGTCTTCTAGGACTAAGCCCAGGCCGCCGTATTCGCCGTCCGCTAATGCGCGATGGTCCCCCTCACGCGGCTCCCCCGGCCCGACATACGTGTGGTCGTCGTAGATGTCGCCGGCCCCGGTGTCCGGGCGGGAGAAGCAACAGTTCACGCCGCTGTTGGCGATCACCAGCCGGGTCGGGTCGAGGTCCTTCACGAGCGCCGCTATCCGGGCCGTATCGAATTCTCCCCAGCCTTCGTTGAACGGCACCCAGGCGACGATCGACGTGACATTGCGCAGCTGCGCGACCATTTCCCGCAGCTCGGTCTCGAATCGCCGTTGTCCTTCGGGCAACGGATCCGGCGCGTGCCCGGGCGGGCCAGCGAACGAGACGACCAGCGACGGCATGTCCTGCCAGACAGCCAAACCCAGCCGGTCCGCCCAGTAATACCAGCGCGCGGGCTCGACCTTGACGTGCTTGCGAACCAGGTTGAACCCGAGTTCCTTCGTCTTCTCGAGATCGAACCTGAGCGCCTCGTCCGTCGGAGCTGTGTAACCGCCATCCGGCCAGTAGCCCTGGTCGAGTGGTCCGTGCAGGAAGGTGATCCGGCCGTTCAACGCGATCCGTGGCCGTCCGTCGACATCCGGGACGATTTCTACCGTTCGCAGGCCGCAGTAACTGGCGACCTCGTCCAGGACATCACCCTGCGCGTCCAGAAGGCGGACAGTGATGTCATAGAGAAACGGATCATCCGGAGACCACGGATGAGGTTCTGGAAGGTCGGCCCGCAGCCGTGCGCCGGCAGTGCCCCGAACGCGCGCCGCCTCGTCGCCGTTTTGCGGCGAAACGATCAACTCCACTTGAGTGCCACCAGCGACCTGCGGAAACACCGAGACACCAGACAGGTCCGAAGTGACTTCGAGGCCGGAAATGTGCTCGTTCGGCGCCGGCTCGACCCACACGGTCTGCCAGATTCCCGACGTCGGTGTGTAGCAGATACCGCCAGGTTCGTTGCGCTGCTTGCCGATCGGGTACGGCTCGATGTCCGTACGGTCCTCTGCGCGAACGGTAATTTCCTGCGGTCCTGATGCACGGAGCGCATCCGTGATGTCCGCTGAGAACGACGTGTACCCGCCCTCATGGGTGACCACCGTCTGGTTGTTGACCCGCACTTCGGCTTTCTGGTCGACTGCACCGAAATGCAGCAACACCCGTCGCCCGCTCCAGCTTTCCGGAACCTCGAACAGCCGCCGGTACCACAGCACTTCGTCGCGTCGGCCGATTCCGGAGAGCGCGGATTCCGGCGCGAAGGGAACCAGGATGCGTTCGCTGTAGCCGACGGGCCGCGGCTCCGTGGGCGAAGCAGGCCAGCCCGCGTACTCCCAGATGCCGTTGAGGTTCAGCCATTCCGGTCGGCGCAGCTGGGGACGCGGGTACTCGGGCAGCACCGCGGCCGGGTCGACTCGGTCGGTCCACGGTGTGGTCAGCGGCGGATCCGCGCGCTGCCATTCGGGCTCTGTTGGAGTCATCACCGATCATGGTGGCAGAGAATCGCGATCTGCGGCATGGCTTGAGGGATGCTCGGGCAGCCGGTGAACGGGTCCTGATCGATGAGCCATCGTCGACTGCCGACGGTCGGCGGCTGATGGCTGGTCCTCGGCGGAGCCTCCTGCGACGACATCGTGGAGCTGGTGTCGACGACCGTTTCGCCGTTCAGTGGCTAATAGCTGGTCAGCCGCTGGCGAGCCCGCTTCAGCGCGAGGTAGCAACGGGTGCCAGCAGCGGGTGAAGGCTGCAGTCTCAGCAGGTGACTGCGATAGGAACTCGTTCATCGGCTTGGCGGTCGTTACATGCTTGGAACAGCAGTGCTGAGCTGCGCGGATACTGTCGTCGCGGGCTGGCCAACCGGCCGATTAGAGGTTGTTGCCGTTTTTTGGCGAAACGCTCTGACCAGCGGATTCTCCACTGCTCGGGCACTATTCAGCCGGGTGTCGACGCGGCTTTCCGGCGGTCGTTCGGGCGGCCGCCCCAGGGTAAGCGACTGGCGAGTAACCTCGGGCCATGCGCGTGCTGATGTTGTCCTGGGAGTATCCGCCGGTGGTTATCGGCGGCCTGGCCCGGCACGTTCACGCGCTGGCGCGGCACCTCGCGCTGCAGGGCCACGAGGTAGTCGTCCTCTGTCGGCACACCGCGGGCACCGACGCGTCGACGCATCCGCGCAGCGATCGGGTCATCGAGGGGGTCCGGGTCGTCCGCGTCGCCGAGGATCCGATGCACCTGACCTTCGAGCGGGATCTCGTCGCATGGACGCTCGCCATGGGCCACGCCATGATCCGGGCGGCGCAGGATTTGCTCCGCACGTGGCAACCCGACGTCGTCCATGCCCACGATTGGCTGGTCACGCATCCGGCGATTGCTGTCGCGGAGGCTGCTCGGGTGCCGCTGGTCGGGACGATCCATGCGACCGAAGCGGGCCGGCATTCGGGCTGGCTGTCCCATCCGCTCAACCAGCAGGTGCATTCGGTCGAATGGTGGCTGGCCAATCGCGCAGACGCGGTGATCACCTGTTCGCAGGCTATGCGCAAAGAGGTCGCGCACCTCTTCGAAATCGACCCGGCCGACGTCGCGGTGATCCACAACGGCATCGAGGGACGCAGCTGGCGCGTCTCGTCCGGCGAAGTCGCGAGGATGCGGGCGCAGCACAGTCCAGACGGTGCTCCGTTCCTGCTGTTCTTCGGTCGGCTGGAGTGGGAAAAGGGCGTGCAAGACCTGCTGGCCGCGCTACCCCGGATCCGCCGTCAGTTCCCCGGGACGCGAGTGGTCGTTGCCGGGAAAGGGCGACATCACGACGAACTCGTCGCGCAGGCGCGCAAGCTGCGGATTCGCCGGGCGGTGGACTTCGTCGGTCATCTCTCCGACCGCGACCTGCGTGCTCTCCTGGCCGCTGCCGACGCGGTCGTGCTGCCGAGCCGGTACGAGCCGTTCGGGATCGTTGCGCTGGAAGCCGCGGCCGCGAAGGCACCGTTGGTGGCGTCGACCGCAGGCGGGCTCGGCGAGGTTGTCATCGATGGGGAGACCGGTCTGGCGTTCGCGCCGGGTGATGTCTCCGGGCTCGCCTCGTCCGTGACGACTGTCTTGAGCGACGTTCCGGCCGCGACCCGGCGGGCGCGTGCGGCGCAGGCTCGGCTCGGCGCGGACTTCGATTGGGGGCGGATCGCTGAGGCGACCGTCGAGGTTTACCGGCGGGCGCGTGTCGGCGAGCCGGTAGAGTTGGGGCGGCCGAAGATCGCGACTGGCAACGCGTTCGAGGTGTAGGACGCGCCGCTCGGCGGAGGCTCGCGAGATTCGCCGTTCAGTGGCGAATCCCTGATCAGGACACTTGTCAGCGGGGGTCGACGGCGGCGATCAGGTCACGGTAGTCGGGGTCTGCTGCCACGCGATCGAAGGCGCTCGCCAGGGCAGCTTCGTAGACCGGGACGGCTTTGCGCAACGTGACGCGTCCGGTATCGGTGATTCCGGTGTAGACGCCGCGGCGGTCGTATTCGCAGAGACGTCGTTCGGTCAGACCGGTACGCTCAAGGCGGCCGACGAGGCGGGTCGCGGAACTCTGGTTGAGCGACGTCGCGTCAGCCAGTTCCTGCATGCGGAGCTCGCCGTCGGGGCGGTCGGCCAGCGACATCAGGGCGACGAATTCCGAGAAGCCCAGGTGCAACTGCCGTTGCAACGCTTGCTCGACCTCGTGGTCGACGCGGCTGCGAAGGGCCATCATGCGGGGCCACATCGCGCCGAGGGTGGTGAGTTTCGCCCCTGCTGACTTGCGTCCAGGGGAAGGTGTGGTGGCCACGCGAACGACCTCTCCGGCAAACCTTGTCCAGCACCGAGAAGTGGTGCAGAGACCTCTTGTATAGCACATGTGCGTGCATGCAATTGAGCGCTCGGCAAGCCTCGCATCGCTGGGAGACCGTTGAGCTGCGCGGCATGGGGCTGGCGAGAGCCGGGCATTCTGGTCGAGTGCAGCCTGGACGAATCGTCGGCTGCGTAGTTAACAGTCCGGCTTGGAGTGATTGGCGAAACCGGTCAGGCCAACGTCCGCAGGAACTGTTGCAGCAACGGGTTGACCTGCTCTGGGTGAGTCAGGGTCGGAGTGTGGGTTGCACCGTGGATGACGTGCACGTCGCCAGCGTTTGGCAGGCGTTCGCTCAGCAGGTCCATGCGGTCGCGCGGGAGGGAAACGTCCTGCTCGCCCCACATCAGCAACGTCGGACAGGTGATTTCGTTCAGGCGGTTCGAGACGTCGTCTCGCTCCAGCAGACAGTGCGCGGCCGGGCCTAGCGGCAGCGCGGGAGCGGCACGCCATCGTGCGCATAATTCGCCACGGAGGGCCGATTCTCCGAGCAGTTGCGTGGACAGGGGTATGATCAGGTCATCAACTGGTCCGTATTCGCGCAAGGCTGCGAACATGCCGCCGTAAGCTGCCTTGTCGACTGGGTCGCACGGTGTTGCTTCGGTGTCCCACAGCACCAATCCTGCGACCCGCTTGGGTGCCAGCAGCGCAATCCGTAGCGCCGTGAAGCCGCCTTGGGAAAGTCCGCCTACGACAGCGCGCTCGATGCCGAGGTGGTCCAGCAGGCCGAGTGCGTCTTTGGCCTGGTCCCAATAGGTGTATGACGTGCTGGCGTCGTCGTCCGGGGTTTGTCCGTGGCCGCGGGCGTCCCAGGTGATCAGGCGCTGCTCCGGCGCGAGCATCTCTGCTTGCGGCGAGAAGGTTGAGTGATCCAGGAAGTAGCCGTGTCCCAGCAACAAGGCCGGTCCGTCTCCCCCGGTGTCGGCGAAGAAGATCGGGCGGTCGTTGACCGTTGCCATGGGCATTCGACTGGCCTCCAGGTTCGTCGCAGGCAGTGGTGCCGCGCCGGTGCAGCGTAGTGAAAAAGCCGTGATTACTGTGCCTGTGGCGAGATTTAGGCAGGTTGGCGGCCGCTGGCGAGTGTCAGTGGGACGTCGGGCTGGATACGGTCAGTCGTCGGATTTCGCCGAATCGGTTGAGCCGCCGGCGAGTTTGAGGCAGATGACACCGGTGATGATCACTGCGAGGAACAGAATCCGCAGCGGTCCCAGGCTTTCGCCGAAGATGATCGCGCCGAAGATCGCCGCACCGCTCGCGCCGATTCCGGTCCAGACCGCGTAGCCGACGCCGACGTCGATGGTGCGCAAGGCCAGGCTGAGGGTGAAAATCGTTGCGGCGGCAGTGATCACGGTGGCGATCGACCACGGCAGGTTGGTGAAGCCGCGGCTGCCGTCCGTGCTGACGGCGAACGCGATTTCGCAGACACCGGCGAAGAGGAGAATGCCCCACGCTCGGCGACTGGTCTGCGTCTTTTCCGGTGCGATGACTGGTGCGGCTTCTGGCTGAACGGACACGACGGAAATCCTTTCGAGGGCAGGAAGAAGAGAGTCAGGCACCGGTCAGCTGAAGGCCGATGATGCCGCAGACCACCAGGCCGAAGCCGATGAGCTTGCGCCAGTTGAGCTTCTCTTTGAAGATCAGCGCGCCCAGCAGCACGATGCCGACCGAGCCGAGACCAGTCCAGATCGCATAGCCGACGCCGACGTCCATGGTCAGCAGGGCGCGGCTGAGGAAAAAGATGCCGCCGGCCGCCATGACCAGCGTGAACACCGACGGCCACAGCTTGGTGAACCCGTCGGTTGCGTTGGCCCCGAGCGCGAAAGCGATCTCGAAGAACACAGCGATGCCGAGGTAGAGCCAGTGCATAGTTTCTCCGGGTGAGAGTGAGATCGGAAGCTGCTCGGCACCCTCGCCGGCGACGCTCCCCCAGGTAGTTACATGTGCAATATATGTATGTCGAATCAAATAGGCAAGGGGTGATCAGCAGGTGGGAGGAGGAGTGCCGGGATCGCTGCCGATGGAACGGGCTGCGGTGGCCAGCAGCGCGCTGGTTGCTCAAAAAGCGGCGTTGACCAGGTATTCGCCACTGAGCGGCGACGGTAGTTCGGGCGACCGACGCCGGAATCGGCGACTTCTGCGCGGCCCGTTCAGGTCAATCGACAGGACGGGGCGAGGTGTCTGATCTCGACGGGGTCGTCCGTCCGGAACGCGTTGACTTGGCGCGGTCGGGGCCCGGATACCGGTTAAGCAGATCGGACGTTCGGTTCGGCAAAGACCCTCGCGGAACGCGGCTGTTCGACGGGGCACGCCTGGCCGGATGGATCGGGCTGCTGGACGCGTCCGAGCTGAGCGGGGTGAACAGGGCGGAGAACGAGCGGGACTCGCCGGGCAAGCACCAGCAGGTGCCCGAGGGCGAACGGCCGACTCGGCTTGCTGGTCCCGGAATCGAGCAAAGAGCCGCGTATGAGCGCCCAGAAAGCCGAGCGCCGCCAGCACGAACCGAACGACCCCAAGCGAAGTCCAGAAGTGAGCAAAACTCAGGCCACGCCCCAGCGCGAAGCCCCGACATCAGACCGAGCGCCCAAGCCCGGAGCGTCAGAAAACTCCGCAGAAACCGAAAACCCGCGCCTCTCGCCGCTCAGCGGCGAAAGAGCGCGGGTCCGGAAAGACCCGGGTCCGGTGGCGGGGAGCCTCCGCCACCGGACCCGTTCCCAGCACCATCCCAAAATGTGGTGCGGGGTAACCGGTCGCCGGTGGTCAGGTCACTGGCGACCGGAGCTTGTCACCGCTCGGTCAGGTAGCGGGCGTAGGCGACCGTCGTGAGGAAGCTCGGCAGTTTCTCGCCGAGGGCAGTCTCGGTGAAGATCGCCCGGGCATCGTCGAGACGGGCCGACGGGCTGAGGTCTGCGCGGACCTTCGCCAGTTCGTCGTCCAGGAATTCGTCGGCCAGCTCGTGGGTCAGCGCCGTGCCGTCCTCGAGCTTCGTGCCGTTGCGGATCCACTGCCACACCTGGCACCGCGCGATCTCGGCCGTCGCGGCGTCTTCCATGAGGTTGTGGATCGCCGCGGCACCGGTGCCGCGCAGCCAGGAGTCGATGTAGCGGAGGGCGACGTTGATGTTCGCTCGCACGCCCGCTTCGGTGACCTCACCGCCGGCGCTCGCAACATCGAGCAGGTCCGAAGCGTCGACAGTCACGTCTTCGCGCAGCTTGCCGAGCTGGTTCGGCCAGCCGCCGAGCACGCGGTCGAAGACCTCGCGGCACACCGGGACCAGGCCGGGGTGCGCGACCCACGAACCGTCGAAGCCGTCACCGGCCTCGCGTTCCTTGTCCTGACGGACCTTTTCGAGCGCGTTCTCGTTAGTGACCGGGTCTTTGCTCGGGATGAACGCCGCCATCCCGCCGATCGCGTGCGCCCCGCGACGGTGGCAGGTGCTGACGAGCAGTTCGGTGTAGGCGCGCATGAAGGGAACCGTCATCGTCACCTGGGCGCGGTCCGGCAGCACGAAGTCGGCACCGTGCGCGGAGAAGTTCTTGATGACGCTGAAGATGTAGTCCCAGCGGCCGGCGTTCAGGCCCGCCGCGTGCTCGCGCAGTTCGTAGAGGATCTCGTCCATCTCGAACGCCGCGGTGATCGTCTCGATCAGCACAGTCGCGCGGATCGTGCCGCGCGGGATGCCGAGTTCCTTCTGCGCCAGCAGGAACACGTCGTTCCACAGCCGCGCTTCCTGGTGGCTTTCCAGCTTCGGCAGGTAGAAGTACGGGCCGCTGCCGCGGGCCAGGAGCTGCCGGGCGTTGTGGAAGAAGTACAGGCCGAAGTCCACGAGGCTCGCCGAAACCGGGCGGCCATCGATGCGGATGTGCTTCTCGACCAGGTGCCAGCCGCGGGGGCGGGCGACGATCGTCGCCGGGTCGTCGCCGATCGTGTAGCGCTTGCCCGCTTCGGTGGTGAAGTCGATGTTGCGGCGGATGGCGTCGAACAGGTTGAGTTGGCCGTCGACGACGTTGTGCCAGGTCGGCGAGGTCGCGTCCTCGAAGTCGGCCAGCCAGACCTTCGCGCCGGAGTTGAGCGCGTTGACCGTCATCTTCCGGTCGGTCGGGCCGGTGATCTCCACGCGCCGGTCCTCGAGACCGGGCGCGGTGGGGGCGATGTGCCAGCTCTCGTCCGCCCGGATCGACCTCGTCTCGGGCAGGAAGTCCAGCTGCTCCTCCCCCGACTGCAGCCGTTCGCGACGGCGGCGGCGCTCGTCGAGGAGTTCGCGGCGGCGTCCGGCGAAGGTGTTGTCGAGTTTGGCTACGAAGTCCAGTGCTGCCGGGGTGAGGATCTCGGCGAAGCGGCCATCGGCGGGCCCGGTGACCTCGATGCGGGTGTTCAACGTGTCAGCCATCTCGTACCTCCGCGAAGGGGGAAAGGGAAGGGGCGGGCCGGCGACCGGAATCGCCGGCCCGCGGGGTGCGTCAGTGGAACTGGTCTTCTTCGGTCGAGCCCTTGAGCGCGGTGGTCGAGCTCTCCGGGTTCAGCGCGGTGGACACCAGGTCGAACCAGCCGGTGCCGACCTCGCGCTGGTGCTTCGTCGCGGTGTAGCCGCGCTCCTCCGAAGCGAACTCGCGCTCCTGCAGGTCGACGTAGGCGCTCATGCCTTCGCGGGCGTAGCCGTGCGCCAGGTCGAACATCGAGTAGTTCAGCGCGTGGAAGCCGGCCAGCGTGATGAACTGGAACTTGTAGCCCATGGCGCCGAGCTCGCGCTGGAACCGCGCGATGGTGTCGTCGTCGAGGTGCTTCTTCCAGTTGAACGACGGCGAGCAGTTGTAGGCCAGCATCTGGTCCGGGTACTGCGCCTTGATCGCCTCGGCGTACTTGCGGGCGACCTCGAGGTCCGGCGTGGAGGTCTCCATCCACAGCAGGTCGGCGTACTGCGCGTAGGCCAGGCCGCGGTCGATGCACGGCTCGATGCCGTTGTTGACCTCGTAGAAGCCCTCAGCGGTGCGGCCGCCGGTCAAGTACTTCTGGTCGCGCTCGTCGACGTCGCTGGTCAGCAGGGTCGCGGCCTGCGCGTCGGTGCGGGCGACGACCAGGGACGGCACGTTCAGCACGTCGGCGGCGAGGCGGGCGGCGTTCAGGGTGCGCTCGTGCTGCTTGGTCGGGATGAGGACCTTGCCGCCGAGGTGGCCGCACTTCTTCTCGGACGCGAGCTGGTCTTCCCAGTGCACGCCCGCGGCACCGGCCGCGATCATGCCCTTCATCAGCTCGAACGCGTTCAGCGGACCGCCGAAGCCGGCTTCGGCGTCGGCGACGATCGGGGCGAACCAGTCGATGTCGCCGTTGCCCTCGGCCCAGTTGATCTGGTCGGCGCGGCCCAGCGCGTTGTTGATGCGGCGGACGACGGCCGGGACCGAGTTGGCCGGGTAGAGGCTCTGGTCCGGGTAGGTCTGGCCGGAGAGGTTGGCGTCGGCGGCGACCTGCCAGCCGGACAGGTAGATGGCCTTCAGGCCGGCGCGCACCTGCTGCACGGCCTGGTTGCCGGTGAGGGCGCCCAGCGCGTGGACGTAGTCCTCGCTGTGCAGCAGCTCCCACAGCTTCTCCGCGCCGCGGCGGGCGAGGGTGTGCTCTTCGACGACCGAACCGCGAAGCTTCACCACGTCGGCGGCGGAGTAGGTCCGCTGGACACCCGCCCAGCGGGGGTCGGTCTTCCACTGCTCGGCCAGCTCGGCCGCCGCCTGCTCGAGCTGATTGGCCTGCTCGGTCATCGGACTCTCCCGTGTTGCGAAGTTTGCGATTGCTCGCCTTGCCTGGTCACGACCCTGACACGAGCACGAAAACCTGGTCTACCGCTCCAATTTGCCAATTTCTGCGAAGATTGCCTAGCATGTTGCAAAGGTTGCGAATCAGCCGTTCGCAACCGCAGCGAAAATTCGCGGGCTTGATCGTTCACGTAATCGTTCAGGCCCGGAAACCTTCCGGCCGGACGGAGCACTCATGGACAAAACTTTCGCCGGGGCGCGGCTGCGGCATTTGCGCGAAAGCCGGTCGATGAGCCAGGCGGACCTCGCCCGTGTGCTCGAGATCTCACCCAGTTACCTCAATCAGATCGAGCACAATTCGCGCCCGCTGACGGTGCCGGTGCTGCTGCGGATCACGCAGGCGTTCGGCGTCGACACGGAGTTTTTCGCCAACAACGACACGTCGCGGCTTGTCGCCGATGTGAAGGAAGCCCTGCTTGACGAGGCGGTGGGCGTCGAAGCGACCACGAGCGAACTGAACGACCTGGCCAGCAACCTGCCGTCCATCGCCCAGGCGCTGGTCAAACTGCACCGCAGCTACCGCAACGCGGTCGAGAGCACGGCCGCGCTGACCACGGAAAACGGCCTGGGCCTGCACGGGAGCGCCGCCGCGCCGTTGCCGCACGAGGAGGTCCGCGACTTCTTCTACGAGCGGGAGAACTACGTCGCCGAACTCGATGAGCGCGCCGAACGGATGGCCGCCGAGATCCCGCTGCGGCGCGGAGCGGTGCTCGGGTCGCTCAAGGAACGGCTGTGGCAGCGCTACGGCGTCGACGTGACGAGCGAGGGCATCAACGAATCCGCAGGTGAACAGCACCGGTACGAGCCGGCGACGCGGGTGTTGCGGCTGGCGCCGAGCCTGCGGGTCGGGCAGCAAGCGTTCCGGATGGCGTCTCAGATCGCGCTGCTGGAATACGACGACCTGATCACCGAACTTGCCGATTCGTGGGCATTTTCCGGCCCGGCCGCGCGGACGCTCGCGCGGGTCGGCCTTGCGAACTACTTCGCCGGCGCGCTGATCCTGCCGTACAGCCCGTTCCTGGCCGCGGCGGAGGAGTTCCGGTACGACATCGAGCGGCTTTGCGACCACTTCGGCGTCGGTTTCGAGACCACTTGCCACCGGCTGTCGACTCTTCAACGGCCAAAACAGCGCGGCGTGCCGTTCTCGTTCGTGCGCGTGGACCGGGCCGGGAACATGTCGAAACGCCAGTCCGCGGCGGGTTTTCACTTCTCGCGCGTCGGCGGCGCTTGCCCCTTGTGGAACATCTACGAGGCCTTCACCTCGCCGGGCAAGATCCTCACGCAGATCGCCGCGCTACCGGACGGCAAGCGGTACTTCTGGGTCGCGCGGACGGTGTCGCGCAACATCGGCGGCTACGGCAGCCCGGGCAAGACATTCACCGTCGGTCTCGGCTGCGAGCTGCGGCACGCCGGCCGGCTGATCTACTCAACCGGCCTTGACCTGGACGAACCCGCCGCCGCGACACCGATCGGCATGGGGTGCAAAGTGTGCGACCGGCCCGCTTGTTCGCAACGCGCGTTTCCGGCTATCGGCAAACCGCTCACGGTCGACGAAAACACCAGCACCTTCGTCCCGTACCCGGCGGTGCCGAAGACGTGAACGCAGCCTGTGACGTGAGTGCCCCGTAAGTGGTCACCGGGTGCGAAGTACATTCACCCGAGTGCACGACATCGACACGGTGAACGCAGAACTGGTCGAACAGGCCGCCGAACGGCTCGCGGGCGTGGTCACGCGCACGCCCCTTGAGCCCAACGCGCGTCTCTCGTCCCGCGTAGACGCGCGCGTCTGGCTTAAGCGCGAAGACCAGCAGACTGTGCGCTCGTACAAGATCCGCGGCGCGTACAACTTCATCGTGCAGCTCGACGCTGCGACGCGGGCGCGCGGTGTCGTATGTGCGAGCGCGGGCAACCACGCGCAGGGCGTCGCGTACGCGTGTCGCCGTTTAGGGGCGAACGGTCGCGTGTACGTGCCGGGTACGACGCCTCGACAGAAGCGTCAGCGCATTGCGGCGCTCGGCGGCGCGCACATCGAGGTCATCGTCGTTGGCGAGACGTACGAAGACGCCTTCGCTGCGGCTAAAGACGACGCTCACCGCACTGGGGCAACGCTCGTGCCGGCGTTCGACGACGTCCGCACTGTCGCCGGTCAGGGCACTGTCGCGCTCGAAGTGGTTTCGCAGCTCGGCTTCGTGCCCGATGTCCTAGTCGTGCCAGTTGGCGGCGGTGGGTTGCTGGCCGGGATCGCGACGTGGGTCCGCGAGCGGCATCCGGACATCCGGGTCGTCGGCGTCGAGCCGGCGGGCGCGATGTGCATGGCGGCGGCGGTCGAGGCGGGCCAGCCGGTGCGGATCGACGCGGTCGACCCGTTCGTCGACGGTGCCGCTGTGCGCGAGGCCGGCCAGGTGACGTTCCCGTTGATCCGGGACAGCGGCGCGGATCTGACGTCCGTCGCCGAGGGCGCGGTGTGCACGGAGATGCTGTCGATGTACCAGTCGGACGGCATCATCGCCGAACCCGCGGGTGCGCTCGCGGCCGCTTCCCTCGGGACCAGCGTGCAGGTCGAGCAGGGGCAGACGGTGGTGTGCATCGTGTCCGGGGGCAACAACGACGTCAGCCGGTACAGCGAAATCCTTGAACGCTCGCTGATGCACGAGGGGTTGAAGCACTACTTCCTCGTTAGTTTCCCGCAGGAACCCGGTGCGCTCCGGCGGTTCCTTGACGAAATCCTCGGGCCGGAGGACGACATCACGCGGTTCGAGTATGTGAAGCGCAACAACCGGGAGATCGGTCCGGCGCTGATCGGCGTCGAGATCCCGCGACGCGCGGACCTGCCGGGACTGCTGGCGCGGTTGGAGAAGAGCCCGTTGCAGGTGGAGCAGGTGGAACCGGGGAGTCCGTTGTTCCACTTCTTGCTCTGAGGTGTCGCTGATTTCTCTGGTTTCGCCGCCGACTGGCGACAGGCCCCGCCTGCTCCGGCCTTCCAGCGCACCACCTCGACGTTTGCGCAGCCGACAACGGGAATCTCGCTCGGGTACTCGACTTCCGGGACTTCCTGCGCATCCACTCCGACACAGGTCACTCGTACGTGAAGCTGAAGCGATCGCTCGCCCAGCGGTTCTGTACGGACCGTGCTGCCTACACCGCCGCGAAGACCGCCTTTATCGACGACGTAGTGGCGAGGGCATTGTCGGAGCAGTCTCGCCGCGGCGACGGTTGAAGACAGTTTGTTGCTGGCCGTCGATCGGCGAATCGAGCCGCGCGGAGGAGAGTTTGCGCAGTTCAGAGCGATTCGCCAAAAAACGGCAACGCCGGTCAGCCGAGTTCGGCGCTGCCCTCGCGGTAGATCTTCGCCGATGCGATCCGGTCTCCGGACAGCCGATAGAAGCCGGCGATGGCGAAAACGTGGTCGTCGCCGTTGTGGGTGAGGCGCTCAGTCAATTGGGCGGCGACCTGGTCACCGTCCGCGAGAACGTTCTCGACCGTCAACGTCGGGAGAAGTTGTTCCATCGCACCGCTGAAAAGCTCGGTGAGTTCGTCGCGTCCGCGCACGACGCTGCTGCCGGTGATCCAGACGGCGTCGTCGGTGAAGCCGTCGAGGAGACCTCGAAGGTCACGGTCGTTGAAAGCGGCGACGTGCCGACGCAGGGCTTCGCTCATAAGCCGAGGTTATCGACGCTGTCAGGCTATTTTCGCGGGAGAACTCGACACGCCGCCCCGCTACGTCAGCTGTCTCCGAGCGTCTTCTGCAGTGCCTTGTTCGCCTTGCGAGCCATGTCGGCGACGGCCTCGCGCCGGGCCGCATCCGCCGCGTAGTCGTCCTCGCGGTTGCGGACCACCCGGGCCGGTGAACCGACCGCGATCGAGTAGTCCGGGATGTCACCGCGCACGACCGCGTGCGCGCCGAGGACGCTGCCGCGGCCGATGCGCGTGCCCTTGAGGACGCTGACCTTCGTGCCGAGCCACGTGTCCGGGCCGATCCGGACCGGCGACTTGACGATGCCCTGGTCCTTGATCGGCACGTGGATGTCCGCGGTCACGTGGTCGAAGTCGCAGATGTACACCCAGTCTGCGACGAGCGTGGCGGCGCCGAGCTCGATGTCGAGGTAGCAGTTGATCACGTTCTGCCGCCCGAACACCGACTTGTCGCCGATGCGAAGGGATCCCTCGTGACAGCGGATGGCGTTGCCGTCGCCGATGTGCACCCAGCGGCCGATCTCCATCCGGCCGTACCCGGGGCGGCAGTGGATCTCGACGTTCTTGCCGAGGAACAGCATGCCGCGCAGGATGATGTGCGGGTTCGCGACGCGGAATTTGAGCAGCCGGTAGTAGCGGACGAGGTACCACGGCGTGTACGCGCGATTGCGCAGCACCCAGCGCAGCGAGTCGGCCGTCAGGAACTTCGCCTGGTGCGGGTCCCGCCGGGCCCGCCGCCAGGCGCGCACGCGCGACAACGCGGGCGCACCCCACATCGACGTCATGCCTTTGACCGTAACCTGTGGACGACGGCCAGCCACACGCAAGGGGAGCACGATGGGAACCAAGCTGATCATCGACACCGACCCCGGCGTCGATGATGCTTTCGCGATCGCGTTGGCCGCGAGGTCGGCGGACGTCGACCTGCTGGGCGTGACGACAGTCTTCGGCAACGTGCCGCTGACCACGACGACTTCGAACGCGCGACGGCTGCTGCAGCTGTGCGACCGCTCGGACGTGCCGGTCGCCGCGGGTGCCTCGCGGCCGCTCCTCTACCGCGAACTGCACCGGTCGAGCACCGTCCACGGTTCCGACGGGCTTTCCGGGCACGCCGCTTCGCTGCCCGACGCGACCCGCCCGCTCGAAGATTCCGACGCGGTCAGCCTGATGGTCTCGCTGATCGAAGCCTCGGACGAACCGGTGACCATCGCGCCGATCGGTCCGCTCACGAACATCGCCGCCCTGCTCGCCGCTCACCCCGGGGTGCGTTCGAAAATCGCGCGAATCGTCCTGATGGGCGGCGCACTCGCCCTTGGCAACTCGACCGCGGTCTCCGAATTCAATATCTGGGCCGACCCGGACGCGGCGCGGCGCGTGCTCGCCGAGGACGACGTCCCGTGCGTGATGGTCCCCCTCGATCTCACTCACCGATGCGCGGTCGACAGCGTGTGGCTGGCGAAACTCGCCGCGTCCGGACCGGTGGGGCAGGCGCTGGACTCGTTCACGCCGGACTACCTCGCGCACTACCGGCAGGTGCTCGGCTACGAAGGCATCGTCATGCACGACGCGGTGGCCGTCGCCGAGGCCATCCGGCCGGGCCTCCTGCACACGGAGACTTACCCGGTCGACGTCGACTCCGGTCTCGGCCCGACCCGAGGCATGACGATCGTCGACCGGCGGGAGGTCCCGACTGCGGCGACCGGGCGGCCGGTCGAGGTGGCGGTGGACACGGAGTTGGATGTGCTGCGCGAGTTCGTGTTGTCGAGACTCGCCGGAGGCCAGTGATGGAGGGGGCTGGGAGATCGCCGCTGGATCGCGAATCGCAGGTCACGCCTGGTGCGGTGGCGGGTGAGGGCGGTGGTGAGCCTGGGGGTGCGGCTTCGTTGCCGGTGAGTGGCGAATCGGCTGGGACGTCGGTGGGCGAGGCGTCGCCAGCGGGCGGTGAATCAGTCGGCACCGGTGGTTCGTCCGTGAGCGAGGCGTCACCGGTGGACGGCGAGAATCGTGGGTCGACCAGTGTGTCGCCGCTGAGTGGCGAAACTTCTGGGCTGGCTGATGAGGCGTCGCGGGGTGGCGATGCGCCTGAGTTGGCCAGCGCTTCGCCGTTGGGTGACGACGGCCTCGGATCGGATGCTGTTTCGCAGCCGAGCGGCGAGGCATTTGCATCGATCTCTGGTTCGCCGCTGAACGGCGAAATGGCTGAGTGGGGTGCTGCCTCGCCGTTGAGTGGCGACGTATCTCAGCCGACCAGTGCATCGCCGTTGAGCGGCGAGGCAGCTGACTTGGCCAGCGAGTCGCCGCTCAATGGCGACGTGTCCGGCTCGGCGAGCGGGTCGCCGCGGAACGGCGAGGGTCCTAAGCCAGCCAGCGTCTCGGCATCCAACGGCGGCGCGCCCGGCCCGTCCAGCATCTCGCCGCTGAGCGGCGACGCACCTGAGCCGAGCAGCGAGTCGCCACTGAGCGGCCACGTGCCCGAGCCGAGCAGCGAGTCGCCACTGAAAGGCCACGTGCCCGAGCCGGGCAGCGAGTCGCCGCTGAATGGCGAGGCACCTGAGCTGACCAGTGCGTCGCCGTTTAGTGGCGACGGATTCCAGGCGTCGGACAGCGAAGGGGGCGCGCCTTCCGCGAAGCAGGGTTTTCTCGCGCGGAACCGGCGGGCTGTGGTCGCGCTGGGGGCGGTTGTAGTGGTCGTTGCGGCGTTGGCCGTCGCGGTGCAGGTTTTGCCGGGCGGGGCCAGTGACGCGAATTCCGGGAACGTCGCGGCGACATCGTCGGTGGCTCCGGTTACCTCGAAGACCGCTCCGGCTTCCGCTGCGCCGACGTCGGTGGTGCCGGTTCAGCCTGGGGTGCCGCGGGCCGGGGAGTTCGGGCCGTGGGCGTCTCGGACCAGTCAGTGGCTCGACATTCCGTTGCGGGCGATGAACGGGTACGCGCAGGCGACTGTCACGCTCAGCAAGGAACAGCCCGATTGTCACCTGTCCTGGATCACTCTCGCCGCGATCGGGAAAGTCACCAGCGATCATGGGCGGGCGCAGGGTAATCAAGTCAGGGAGAACGGGACTCTCGCGAAACCGCTTGGCACGGTTGAGGTTCTCGACTTCTATCACAGGACCGTTTCGACGCCGGGGGCGGCGGGGCCGTTGCAGATCTCCCCTGCGGTGTGGAGCAAGTGGCAGCGGAGTGCGTCTGGCGGGAAGCCTGACATTCAGAACATCGACGATTCAGCGCTCACGGCTGGACGTGCGCTCTGCGCGAATGGCCGCGATCTGGCGACGGACTGGTGGAACGGGGTCGCGACGCTGGAGCCGGCGCCGGTGGTGCTGCATCGGACGCTTGCGACGACCAATGTCTACGGAACGGTCGGGCAGAACGAGCAGCCGCCCAATCCGGCAGTGCTCACGGCGGTCGACTTCGCGATTGACCAGATTGGGCTGCCGTACGTCTGGGGCGGCAACGGGACCCGTGATGCTGACCCAGGTTTTGACTGTTCCGGTCTCACGACCGCGGCTTATGCGAGCGCCGACGTCAAGCTGATGCGGACGGCGGACACGCAATTCCGCAGCGTTGCCCATGTGAGCGAACCCCAATTGGGCGATTTGATCTTCTACGGTGCGCCGACGACGAAGATCCATCATGTGGGGCTTTACATCGGGAATCAGCAGATGATCGACGCGCCGCAGACTGGGCAGGCGGTGCAGGTTCATCCGTATCGGAAGCCGGGCGACGACTACGCGGGCGCGGGGCGGCCGACGGCCTGACCATCAGTGCGGTCGATGCGACCGGCGGTTCGGACGGGTTGGGCTGGAAACGCCAGCAATGAAGCTGGTTCTGCACAACACTGCGCCCCAGTAAGTCCGACCGTCGTCAAGGAAGCCTTGGGTGCAGAGTTCACCGCTCGCAAGGACAACTACAGATCCGCGACCCCGGATGTCTTGTCCGCTGTGGAGAGCCAGCGATGCGAGCGAACAGCTTGATGGAAGCCGGTCAGTGTTGGCGGACCAGATCCAGGGATACCTCCCACAGTCTCCGCGCGGTCGCCTCGTCGCGGGCCCAGCGTTTGACGGCGTGGCTGTTGTCCGCCAAGTCGGCGTCGTCGGGGACTGTCTCGGCTTCGTTGCCGTCGTCCAGGTAATGGCCACCGTTATGGGCGAATTCTGGGGCGGTCGCGGCGACGAGCGTGGTGGCTGCGCCTTGTTCGATCGTCTTGTAGGCGAAGACGCCGGCGGCTTCCAGACGGTCTAGGTGATCCTTCATGTCTTGGGTGAAATCTCGTTGCAGGCCAGTGGAAACTCCGCCTGGGTTGACCGCGTTGGCGACGATTCCGTCGGCCGCCCATCGGCGGGTCGCTTCCACCGCGAACAGCGAGTTGGCCGTTTTCGACTGTCCGTAAGCCAGTTGGGGGTCGTAGGCTCGCTGGGTAAAGTGGATGTCATCGAAGACAACAGATGAGTACATGTGCGCGCCTGAGGTCACTGCGACGATCCGGGCCGCTCCGCGGTCGTTCGCGCCGGCGGTCAGGGCGTCGTGCAGGCCCAGTGCCAGTGCGAAGTGGCCTAGGTGATTGGTCGCGAACTGCAGTTCCCAGCCCAGCGGGGTGCGGCCCAGCGTTGGGCGCATGACGCCGGCGTTGTTGATCAGCAGGTGCAGCGGGCCGTCCCAACTGGCGGTGAAGTGGGCGACGGTGGCGAGGTCGGCCAGTTCCAGGTGCGCGGCGCGGACGGCGTGGTTTCCGGTGGATGCGGCGATGGCGTCGGCTACGTTTTTGCCCGCAGAAGGGTTGCGCACGGCCAGGGTGACGTCGGCGCCGGCTGAGGCGAGCGCGCGGGCTGTTTCTCGGCCTAGGCCGGATGTGGCACCGGTGACGACGGCGCGGATGCCGGTGAGGTCCAGGCCTGCGACCACATCGGCGGCGGTGCTGGTGGCGTTGAAGGCCGTGCGGATCAGGTCTGTGGCGACGTCGGTGTTGGCGGTGGCATTGACGACCGCTGGGTTGAGGCCTGCGCCAACGTCGGCGGCGGCACCGGTGGCATTGCTGGCTCTGTGGATCAGGCCTGCGACGACATCGGCAGCGACGCTGGCCTTGACGGTCGCGTGGATCACGTCTGCGGCGACATCGGTGGTGGCGGCGGCATTGACGGCCGTATGGGTCGGGTCTGTGGCGACGTCGGCGGTGGCGCTGGTGGTCTTGACGGCTGTGTGAATCAAGTCTGCGGTGGCGGCGCTAGCGGCGTTGACGGCCGTGCGGTTGGGGCCTGCGCCGACGTCGGCGGGGGTGCTCGTGGCGGCTAAGGCAGCGTGGATGCGGGAGGGTTGAGGCACCCTTTCGACTATACGGGTTAGACGTGAGTTGTATAGTGTGACTATGGGCAGCGATCGGCGCACGCACGTACTGGACTCGGCGTTGGAGGTTTTCGCGCGCTACGGGTACCGCAAGGCGTCCATGGACGACGTCGCGAAGGCTGCGGACATCTCGCGTCCTGGCTTGTACTTCTACTTCTCGTCCAAGCCGGAGTTGTTCCGCGCGACGGTGCGGCATTCGCTTGACGGCAGCATCTCGGCGGCGCAGAGTGCTCTCGCCGATTTGCGGCGACCGCTGCGGGAGCGGCTGGTTGAGGCGTTCGATCATTGGGCCGGGCGCTACGTCGGGGCGATGGCTGCGGAGATCGGCGTCCTGATCGACTCGAATCCTGAATTGCTCGGCGACCTGCCGGCTGAATATCCGAAGCAGTTCCGGGCGCTTGTTACCGAGGCGATCGGTGGTCGCTCGGCTGCCGACGTGACTGGGACGTTGATCAGCACGGCGATCGGCATCAAGTACGACGCGAAAACCCGCGACGAGTTTCGGGAGCGGATGGCTGTCGCGGTTGATCTTTACTGCGGTCGTTGAAGTTCCGGCCAGTTGGAAAGGGCCGCGACGGCGACTTCCTGCAGCTCTTCCCGGCTCGCGCCGCTGGCTGCTTCTACGGCGATGCCGAACGCGACTGTCATGACGTAGCGAGCGAGCCGGGCCGGGTCGGCGGACGGGGGTAGATCGTGTTCGTCTACGGCTCGCTGGAAGCGTTTCTCCAGGGCTCGACGGGCGGCATTTCGCCATTCGACCAGCAATTCGCGCGCGGGGAGGCCTAGTTCGCCCGCTGCCAGCGAGCCCTGGACGCCTAGGCATCCGGGTGGACAGTCGGGGTCGGTCGTTGCTCGGACGGCGCCGTTGAGGATCGCGGCGGCTACCTTGGCGGCGGTTGGCTCCGCCCAGGCTCGTGGGCCGTAGGAGGCTGGACCCTCGTCGTAAAGGGCTAGAGCCTTGCGGAACAGCTGCTCTTTGTTGCCGAAAGCGGCGTACATGCTGGTTTTCGTGATGCCCATGGCCCCGGTCAGGTCGGCCAGGCTGGCTCCTTCGTAGCCCTGCTCCCAGAACACCAGCATGGCGCGCCGCAGCGCTTCGTCGGCGTCGAAGCTGCGCGGGCGGCCGATGTGCGGCTTGTCCTGAGTGGGCACCGCACCAGTCTAGCCCTTCAGTACCGATCGGTCCGGAAGTGCTACGGTTTCATTCAGTACCGATCGGTACCTAAATAATCGGAGGTCGGCAAATGGGGCAGCTCGAGGGCAAGACGGCGGTCGTCACTGGTGGAAGCAGCGGGATCGGGTTGGCTGCCGCCGAGAGGTTCGCGGCTGAGGGGGCGTACGTCTTCGTCACTGGACGGAATCGGGACGCGCTGGATGCGGCCGTGAAGACCATCGGGGCGGCGACTGCGGTACCGGGGGACATCGCTGACCTGGATGATCTGGATCGGCTTTACGACGCGGTTCGCGCTCGGGGCAAGGGGCTCGACGTCGTGTTCGCCAACGCGGCGGCGGGATCGTTCGCGAGCCTGGAAGAGACGACCGCGGAGCACTTCGACCAGGTCTTTGGCACCAACGTCCGCGGCACGCTATTTACAGTGCAGAAAGCGTTGCCGCTGCTCAACAAAGGTGCGTCGGTGATTCTGAATTCGTCGGTCCGGGCGGATGACGGCCTTGAAGCGTTCGGGACGTATTCGGCGTCCAAGGCCGCGCTTCGGTCCTACGCTCGCACTTGGGCCAACGAGCTGAAGGGGCGCGGTATCCGGGTCAACGTGGTTTCGCCCGGGACCATCGACACGCCGGTGCTCGAGAAGGCGGTCGGCGCGGACAAGGTCGACGAGGCTCGGGCGAGTTTCACGGCGCGAGTTCCGCTCGGGCGGATGGGGACGCCGCGCGAGGTCGCTGACGCTGTGTTGTTCCTCGCCTCCGAGCAGAGCAGCTTCATCCTCGGCGCGAACATTTACGTCGACGGTGGCGAGAAGCAGTTCTGACCAGCAGTAGTGCGGGGACAACGGTGTCCTCGTCTGGCGCTAGGGCTATACGCGGGTATAGCCTGCTGTTCATGCGTATAGTGACGGCGTCATGACCGACCCCGACGACCTGACCGCGCGCGCCCGGATCCGCGACGCGGCGATGCGGCACTTCGGCGAGCATGGCTTCGAGCGCGCCACGATCCGGGGCATCGCCGTGGAAGCGGGCGTGTCCTTGGGGTTGGTACGGCACCACTTCGGGTCTAAACAGGAGCTTCGTGAGGCGTGCGACGCGCACTTGGCAAAGCTCCTCGGCAAGCTCAACGACCAGGTCCCGGCTGATTTGGCCGAGCTGACCGACCCCGAAGCCAGCGTCGCGGCGAATCCGGTTGCGGCGGCGCGAATCGCCGTCGGGCCGTATCGGGATTACCTCGTCCGGGCGCTGGTCGAAGGCGGGGTCGCGCCGTTGTTCGACGCGATGGTTGAGGCTGGCGCGGACCGGCTCGTCGCGGCTGATCGGCGACGGTCGGATCCGCCGACGGTCGAGCCGAAGGTCCGCGCTGCGATCGGTGCGGCGATGGCGTTGTCGATCACCGTGCTGCACCAGCACATTTCCCGCGCGGCCGGCGTCGACATCCTCAGTCCGGCTGGCGACAACCTCCTCGCCCGCGCGTTGATCGACATCCACTCGCATCCCCAGCTCAGCCTCGACGAAGCGCAGGCTGCCCTCGATCGCCTGCCCGCGGAAGGAAACTGACATGCCGCACGCGACGATTCCCCGCATCCCGCCGCTCGAACTCGACGAGATGGATCCCGAACAGCAAAAGCTGGCGAAACTCGGCGCGGACACCGTGATCCAGGTTCTCGCCCGCGCGCCGGAGGTGATGGAGGCGTCCGGGAAATTGGGCGCTTTCCTGCTGAGCCAAGGGAAACTGCATCCGCGGATCCGTGAGCTGGCGATCCTCCGCGTCGCGCTCCGGTGCGACGCGCCGTACGAATGGGCCAATCACGCGCCTGCCGCGCTCGGTGGTGGCGCGACCGAAGCCGAGATCAAGGCGCTTTCCGACCCGGACGCCAGCTGGTCGCCCGAGGATGACGCGGTGCTGCGTGCCGTGGACGAACTGTGCGCGAATGTCTTTGTGTCCGAAGAAACCTGGACGGCTCTCGCCGCGACCCGCGACCATGCCGAGATCATCGAGATCCTGTTCCTCGTCGGCTATTACCGGATGATGGCGGGGTTCCTGAATTCCGCGGGCGTTCCGGTGAAGCCCGGACAACCCGCGCTCGGCGAGCCTCCGGTTCCGGTGGCCCGCCCGGCGCAGGTTTCCCGGACCGCCAGCGGGAAAACCGGTCCGGACGGCACCTGGAAGGTCACGTTCGTTCACCCGGCCGGGAGCAAAGACCTGCTTCTCGACCTCGCGGCCGACGGCGCCGCGGTGTCCGGTTCCATTTTCGACTCCCAGCTGAACGTCACGGTCCCCATCGTGTCCGGAACGGTCGACGGCCGGGAAATCGCCTTCACCGCGCTGGTGACTGATCCGGTGCGCTTCGAGGTGAGCGTGACCGGCACAGTCGACGGGGACGTCTTCACCGGTTCCGTCACGATTTCCGGCGGCGGCACCTTCCCGCTGTCCGGAGTCCGGGAGGTCAGTCCCAGTAATTGAACAGAGCTTCACCGACGGTCGCCGGTTTCCAGTACGCGATGTCGGACCGGGTGAGGTGCGGCCAGTCTTCGGCCTTGAAGGAACGTTCGAGGTCGGCTGGCGCGAGCACCCGGAACTGCTCCGTTTCCGCTAGCACGGCGGCCAGTTCCGGCTCGTCGACGAACTCCAGCGGACCCCATTCCCGGGACGGCGCGAAGTCGGGCGAGCGGGGCCGGGCGAGCGCGAGCACCGGCGCGTCGTTGGCGGCGACGACCGAGACCGTGCGGTCGGGGTACTCGACGACGGCTTGCCAGAAGTTCGGCGTGACGTCCGGGACGCGGAATTCGGCGAGGGTTCCGCCGGTACGACGGGCGAAGCCGTAACAGAGACGGCGAACCTCGCGAACATCGACCACCGCCGCATTCTACGCGAGCCGGTCCCCCACCAGTGGCCGCGGAATTGCGGCGGGCGAGGACGGATGGTCTTCTTGGCTCAAGATCGAAAGGTGAGCCCGCCATGCCGTACGCGTACACATTCGACCAGATCCGCGACCGGCCGGTCACCGTCTTCGGCGCCGGGACGCTGGGCAGGCGCATCGCGCTGATGTTCGCCTCGCGCGGCGGAACCGTGCGGATCAGCGACCCGAGCGCCGAACAGGTCGCGGCGGCGGCGGAATACGTGGCGGAGGCGTTGCCCGTCCTGCTCGAAAAGCGCGGCAGCGGCGAGATCGGCCAGGTCGAGGACGCCGCGTCGATCGAGGACGCCCTGCGAGACGCGTGGCTCGTCGTCGAGGCGGTGCCGGAGCGGCTGGACATCAAAATCCCGCTGTGGGGCCAAATCGACGAGGCCGCGCCCGCCGACACCATCTTCGCCACGAACTCGTCGTCGTACCCGTCGCGGATGATGGCCGAGAAAGTGCGCGACAAATCGCGGCTGTGCAACATCCACTTCTACATGCCGCCGACGGCGAACGCGGTCGACCTCATGTCCGACGGCGAAACCGGCCGGACCGTGCTCGACACGCTGCTCGGGGTGTTGCCGGAATTCGGCATTCATCCGTTCGAGGCGCGAAAGGAAAGCGTCGGGTTCATTTTCAACCGCGTGTGGGCGGCGATCAAACGGGAATCGCTCGCCGTCGTCGCGGAGGGCGTCGCCCGGCCCGAGGACGTGGACGGGATGTTCAAGATCAACTGGCATCTGCCGTACGGGCCGTTCCAGATGATGGACCAGGTCGGCCTGGACGTGGTGCTGGACATCGAAAACCATTACGCCGACGAGAATCCGCACCTGCCCGCCGGGCCGCGGGACCTGCTGCGCACGTACGTCGAGGCGGGCAAGCTCGGGATCAAGACCGGCGAGGGGTTCTACTCGTACGGCTGAATCGCGGCGGCCCGGAGAGCGGAATCCGGGCCGCCTCGCCGGTTCACGGCAGCGAAGCCGCGACCTCTTCCAGCGCGTCCATCGACTCCTGCATCCCGCCTTCCATGCCGGATTCCAGAATGGTGTCGCGGAGTTCCTTGGTGTGCGTTTCGGTCAGCATGGTCACCGTGGTGCGGTCGCCCGATTCGGCGAACGTCACGGTGACCACGGGGGCCTCCACGTCCAAGGCTCCCGGGGTTTCGTAGACCTCGGTGTGGACCAGGCGCTCCTCGGGAACTATCTCGCGATATTCGCCGTGGAAGGCGACCTCGAAGTTGCCGTTCGCGATCAGCACATAGCGCCACTGGCCGCCGACCCGCAGGTCGATGTCCACGGACGTCACAGTGCCTCGTTTGCCCGCCCACCAGCGTTTCACCAGGTCCGGCGTGGTCCAGGCACGGTAGACGTGCCGCCGCGGGGCGGCGAAATCCCGGGTGATCAGGATCTGGTCGTCAGCGGGCAGGGTCACCTTCGCCGTGCCGGTCGTCGTGTCGGTCATGATCGTCCTCCTCGGTCGAGCCCATTTCTTCCAGCACGGCGTCCAGCGACTCGAACCGTTCCTCCCAGGAACGTTCGTAGCGACGCACCCAGTCGTGGATCGGTTTGAGCGCGCGGGCGTTCAGCCGGTAAAGGCGCTGCCTGCCCTCGTCTCGCACCTCGACCGCGCCGACCTCGCGCAGTACTCGCAGATGCTTCGACACCTGCGGCTGCCCCAGGCCCAGCACGCGGACGAGGTCGTTCACCGGACGTTCGCCGTCGGCGAGGACGTCCAGGATCTCCCGGCGCCGCGGTTCGGCGACGGCGTTGAAGACGTCCGCGGTGGTCGCTGCCCGTGCCATGCGGACAATCATATGCCGATATGGGTATGCGTCAAGAGGCAGGCCAGGCGCGGACGTGGAACCGCTCCCCTTGCGGGCCGAAAAGGGCCAGGACCTCGCAGGGCTCGGCGCCCGCGTTGCCGAACCAGTGCGGAACGTGCGTGTCGAATTCGGCGACCTCGCCCGGCCGGAGAACTACGTCGTGCTCGCCGAGCATCAGGCGCAACTGTCCGGACAGGACGTACATCCACTCGTACCCCTCGTGGACCCGCTGGTCCGGAGGTTCGGGGAGGCGCTCCGGCGGCAGGATCATCTTGTAGGCGCGCACGCCGCCCGGCCGCCGGGTGAGCGGCAGGTAGGTGCGGCCGTGCCGGACGAACGGTTTCGGGTGCAGGCGCGGATCGCCGGTCGGCGGCGCGCCGACCAGCTCGTCGAGCGGGACCTGGTAGGCGCGGGCCAGGGCGAGCAGCAGCTCCAGGGTCGGTTTGCGCTGGCCGGCTTCGAGCCGCGACAGCGTGCTCACCGAGATCCCGGTCGTCTCCGCGAGGCCGGTCAGCGTCGCGTTGCGCTGCTTGCGCAGGGCGCGCAGCCTCGGGCCGACCGCGTGCAGGACGTCGCCGAGGTCCTGGTCGTCTTCGCTCATGCCGTTCAATTTGCCACTTCGGCAAAGAACTTTGTCAAGTCGGCGCATTCTCCGGATAGTCCGGGGCAAGGGGACTACAGGAGGATCCAGTGGACGAGAAGTACGACGTGGTGGTGGTCGGCGGCGGTGCGGCCGGGCTCAGCGGGGCGGTGGCGCTCGCGCGGTCGCGGCGGTCGGTGCTGGTCGTGGATTCCGGCGAGCCGCGCAACGCGCCGGCCGGGCACGTGCACAACTACCTTGGCCGCGAAAGCACGCCGCCTGCCGAGTTGCTCTCGATCGGCCGCGCGGAGCTGGCCGGGTACGGCGGCGAGGTGCTCGCGCAGACGGTGACGTCGATCGCCAACGGGGACAACGGGTTCGAGATCTCGCTGGCCGACGGGCGGCGCACGCACGCGCGGCGGGTGCTGGTCGCGACCGGTCTCGTCGACGAGCTTCCCGAGGTCGCCGGGCTGGCGGAACGGTGGGGCCGGGACGTGCTGCACTGCCCGTACTGCCACGGCTGGGAAGCACGCGACCGGGCGATCGGCGTGCTGTCGACCGGTCCGATGACCGTGCACCAGGCGTTGATGTGGCGGCAGCTGACCGACGACGTCGTCGTTTTCCGGCACACGCACGGGGATTTCGAGGAGGCTCCGCTGCTGGCGCGCGGGATCCGGATCGTGGACGGGGTGGTCGCCGCGGTCGAGGCCGAGGACGACCAGCTGACCGGGGTGCGGCTCGAATCGGGCGAGGTCGTGACGCGCGAGGCGCTGGCCGTCGCGGCGCCGGCCAGGACGCGGGCGGACTTTCTCGCGCCGCTCGGGATCGAGCCGGAACCGGTGGAGTTCAACGGTTTCGTGATCGGCACGAAGGTCCCCGCGGACGCGGCGGGACGGACGTCCGTTCCCGGCTTGTGGGTGGCGGGGAACGTCGCGGACATGCGGGCGCAGGTCGTGGTTTCGGCTGCGGCTGGGTTGATGGCCGGTGCGGCGATCAACGGCGATTTGGTCGAGGAGGAAGCCGCGGAAGCCGTGCGGCAGCGGGAAATGCCGTTCTCGCACGAGATGGAGCGGGAGGTCGCGCGGACCAACGAGCATCCGCCGTTCGACCGCCATTCCTGGGAGGAGCGGTACCGCTCGCGGGACGAGATGTGGAGCGGGCGGCCGAACGACCAGCTCGTGACCGAGGCTTCCGGGCTGGAACCGGGCCACGCGCTGGACGCGGGCTGCGGCGAGGGCGGCGACGCGATCTGGCTCGCGCAGCAGGGCTGGCGGGTGACGGCGGTCGACTTCTCCACGACGGCCGTCGAACGCGGGCGCGCGCAGGCGGCGAAACTCGGCGTGGGCGAGCGGATCACGTGGGTCGCCGCCGATGTGGGCGAGTGGATGCCGGAGTCGAAGTTCGACCTGGTGACGACGCATTTCCTGCACATCCCGTCGGCGGCCAGGACGGTGGCGTTCGCACGGCTCGCGGACGCGGTGGCTCCGGGCGGGACGTTGCTGGTGGTGGGGCATGACCCCGCCGACGTCCACGCCGGGCGGCCGCACATGCCGGACATGATGTTCACGGCCCAGGAAGTGGCGGAGACGTTGGACCAGTCTTGGGCTTCGGTGGCCGCAGAGGCGCGGGAGCGGGCCGCGGTCGGGGCCGAGACGGTGGTTCGGGACACGGTGCTGGTGGCTCGGAAGCGGTGACCAAGCGGCGGCTCCGGTCCGGTCAGTCAGGGGGCGGCCGGACCGGAGCCGTCGGGACGGGCGGTGCGAGGCGGGGCTGATTGACCCGAAAGAAGCGCGTGGATTTCGGCGGAACGGGGCGTGCGAAGAAGCTCCGACGCGCTTTCGGTCCCGCTCGCATCCGGCCGGGCTGGGGAAGTTCGGCACGCGGACTTTGGTGGCACGCCGGGCACTGCGCCGGACCATCAGGCGTGGTGCACGGATTCCACGGTGTACAGGTGCGGTTCGCACTCGGCCAGCGCCAAGGCCGCGGACATGTGCTCCTGGCATTCCGGGTCGGCGAACATCGCCTGGAGGGCCTCGGCGCTCGTCCACTGCGCGTAATTCACGACGCGCGTGCCGTCGGTGCTCGCGTGGATGTTCGCGGACACGTAGCCAGGGCGGTGGCCGATGACCTCTTCCGTCGCCGTCGTCAGGACCTTGACCAGGGCCTGCTGCTTCTCCGGGGCGACGGTGAAGACGTTGATCAAGGTGGCGACGTCGGCGTCGGTGCTGATGGTCGTGGGGGTCACGGGTCCTCCTCCGGAATGACAGGTTCCTGACAAGGGGCCATTATGTGTAAGGTTCCTGTCATGAGTCAAGAGGCGACGCGACGGCCGGGGTATCTCGTGAAGCGGGTGCAGCAGGCGTTCCGGCAGGCGTCCGACGAACTGTTGCGGCCGATCGGGTTGTCGATGGCGCAATACGCGGTGCTGGCGGCGCTGGCGGAGAGCCCGGGGGCCTCGTCGGCCGAGTTGGCGCGGCAGTGTTTCGTGACGCGGCAGTCGTTGCGGGACGTGCTGACCGGATTGAAGACGGCCGAGCTGGTCGCGGTCGCCGAGGAAGCGTCGACGGGGCGGGCACGGCCGGTGCGGCTCACCGTGACCGGCGAGGCTCGACTGAAAGAAACGCATCGGGTGGTCGACGACATCGAGGAGCGGATGCTGGCCGGAATGCCGGAATCCGAGCGGCGACGGCTGGCTGAGCTGTTGAGCATCTGCGCGGAGAATTTGACGCCCTGAGGACCGATGAGTTTTCGCCGCTCCCCCGGTCTACCTCGTATCGAACGAACGAGGAGGAGCCATGGGCAAGGTGTTATGGCACGTCGCGATGTCGCTGGACGGGTTCGTCGCCGCGGACGGGCATGCGATGGACTGGATGTCGGGGGTGCACATCACGCCGGGCGTGCACGAGGAATCCATCGCGCGGATCGGGGCGATTTTGGGCGGGCGGCGCGGGTTTGACGCGCTGGCGGCAACAGCGCCGGGGAAGGTCGCCAAGCAGCCGTACGGCGGGGCGTGGAGCGGGCCGGTTTTCGTGCTTACCCATCATCCCGAGGACGCGCAGGCAGAGGACGGGGTGACGTTTCTCGACTGCGACGTCCGGGAGGCGGTCGAGATCGGGCTCGCGGCGGCGGGCGGGAAAGATCTTGAGCTGCACAGCCAAGATATCGCGCGACAGTGCGTTGAGCTGGGGCTTGTCGACGAGTTCTTCGTGCACCTGATGCCGGTGATGCTCGGGTCCGGGGTGCGGCTGTTCGACAATCCGGGCGGGAAACCGGTTCGGTGGGACCGGGTGCACGACGGGGATCCCGCGCTCGCGATCGACCTGCGGTTCCGGCCCGCCCCGCGACACTGAATCCCGTTCAGCGGGACGGATCGGCATACTAATGGCCCATGGCCTCCGCGGGATTATTGGTCTATACCTTTTGGACAGGGGTTTTCCACCCCTCGGTCCTCACCGTGGAGGTTCCACCCATGCGTCTGTCCTCCCCCCGGAAACTGGCGGCCGCGCTCGGCGGGCTGCTGGCCGTAGCCGGACTCGCGGTGCCGCAGAGCACCGCGGCCGCGGCGAGCGACTCGTCGATCGCGCTCGCGCCCTATGTGGACATGGGCGCGTGGCCGTCGCCCGTGTTGTCGTCGATGTCCGAGCAGAGCGGCATCAAGAGTTTCACGCTTGGCTTTGTCACCGGAGCCGCGTGCAAGGCCAGCTGGTTCGCTGCTTACGATCCCCGGCAGGGGTGGCAGTCCGACGAAATCGCGAAGATTCGCGCGGCTGGCGGAGATGTCAAAGTCTCCTTCGGCGGCGCGTCCGGCGTCGAGCTCGCGCAGGCGTGCGGCGACGTCAATTCTCTCGTCGGCGAGTACGAGGCGGTGATCAAAGCCTACGACCTCAAATACATCGACGTCGACATCGAGGGCGCGGCGGTCGCCGACCCCGGTTCGATCAAACTTCGTTCCGAAGCACTGAAAAAGGTGCAGGACGACAATCCCGGGCTCAAGATTTCGCTGACGCTGCCGGTGCTTCCGACCGGGCTCACGGCGGACGGGCTGAACGTCGTGACCTCGGCGCACGACGCGGGTGTCACTCTCGACCTGGTGAACGTCATGGCGATGGACTACTACCAGGGGGCCGGCGACCAAGGGGCCAAGGCGATCCAGGCGGCGCAATCCACGCAGGGGCAACTGAAAACGGCGCTCGGACTGTCCGATGCGGACGCTTGGCAGAAGGTCGGGCTGACCCCGATGCTGGGCGTCAACGATTCGCAGAACGAGATCTTCTACCAGAAGGACGCCAGCGCGGTGGTCAGCTTCGCGCAGAGTGTCCACATGGGAATGCTGTCGTTCTGGGAACTCGGCCGGGACGCGAACGCGTGCACCGGCGCGCTGTACCGGTGCACCAACATTTCCCAGCAGCCGTACGAATTCTCGAGGATCTTCGCCGGGTACTCCGGCTGACGAAAACGGAGCAGCCCGGGCCCGGCGCGGGACCCGGGCTGACTCCGGCACGAAAGATCAGGGCAGGTAGTACATCGGGTTCGGCAGCTTCACCGGGTGGTCGGCGTAGCCGCCTTCGAGGTCGCTGAACTGGTCGCCGAGGTTGAGCACGATGTGCGCGCCGGTCGACTGGATGTGCGCGCGGGTGCCCGACTTGTACTGCACGGTGTTGCAGTTCAGCCCGCACGGCAGGTAGTCCGGCGCGGTGGTCTTCGGCTTGAAGTACGCGCCGGTCGGCGTCGGGTAGCCCTCGTTCGCGAGGTTCTTGAGCGACTGCGGGCCCTGCTTGTCGTTGCGGCCGGTCAGGAAATAGACCTGAACGCCGCGTTCGGCGGCCCACTTCGTCAGCTCCAGCACCGGCTTGTTGGCCTCGAAGGTGCCGTCGTCGATGGCTTTCTGCTGCTTCACCGGGTCGAAGCCGAAGTCGTTGTCGGCTTCCCAGCCGTAGGTGATCTCGGACGTGTCGTCCACGTCGAGCACGATCGCCGGGTTCTTCACCTTCCCCAGCTTCTGCTGCAGGTACCGCTTCGCGTCGGCGACCACGCGCTTGGTGTCAGTGACGAACCGGCTGGTTTCGGAGTAGTGGTGCTTGCCGGACGCGTCGAGCCAGTCGCCGTAGTACGCCTTGACGTCGTTCTTCACCTGGCCGATGTTGGCCGGCTCCCGGCCGTGCGCGGCGGTGACTTCGTCCGACCCGGCCAGTGCGGTCGCGCCTCCTGCGACGGTAGCGCCGACGGCCGCGGCGGCAGCGAGTTTGACGAGAGCGGGAAAACGAGACACAGCGACCCTCCAGTGATTATTCGCCAACCCGCAGAACTTACGCCGCGTCAACCGGCTTGAAAACCCTCCGTTGGGATGCGTTCGGCCCGGCACACGAACGCCACCGGTGACCGGCCGATTCTCGTGAGCACCACAGTGGACTCTTCGTGACCACGCGGTTTCAGCTTGCGACGCAAGGCGTCCGGGTCCACGTCGAGACCGCGGACGAGGATTTCCAGCCGTCCGACATCGAGCTTCTTCAACGCCTGACCGAGCGTTTTTTCCCGATAAGGCAACTGTTCCAGCACTCGGAAGGCACGCACGCCCGGCGGTGGCGTGTCGCCGGTGAGGTAGGCGATGCGTTCGTCCAGCTGCCACAACCCATGCCGCGCCGCGTAATGCCGCACGAGTCCGGCGCGGACGACTGCGCCGTCGGGATCCACCAGCCACTCCCCCGCCGCCAGAACGGGAATGTCGTCCGGTTCCGCGTCGGTGAGAGTCCACTGTGCACCATCCGAGCGCAACACTGTCGCTCGGCGCGTGACACCCGACGAAAGCCCTCGCCACAGACAGGCCTCGCGGACTTGACCGTCAAGGGACACGAGTTCCACCTCGTCCGCCCAGGGTGCGATGGAGAAATCCATGCCGGGCGCGCATTTCACCGACAGGACCCGGCCGGGATAGGCGGCCACGAGTTCGTCGAGCGGCGGCAGGAAGTCAGCTGGACGCCACACCCGGCGACCGGCAGAGTCGCGGCGGGCGGGATCGGCGACCACGGCGGTGTCCCGGGAAACCGGCTGCAAGGCATCGGCCCGCGCGACGAGCGGCGACACCTCGGCGACGGAAGCGTTGTGCCTAGCCATTTCCAGCCGCACCGGGTCCACATCGGACCCCATCGCGACCGAAGCGACCCGAGACAGTTCGACCAGGTCCGCGCCTACCGAGCAGGTGACGTCATGCACGGCGAGACCAGCAAGCCGGGAAGCGCGATGCCGAGCCACCGGAGTAGCACTCGCCTGCTGCAAAGCGTCGGCAGTGAACAACCACTCGGCAGAAGAAGCCAGTTTCAGAACCGATTTACGCCGCAGCGCAACGGTTTCCAGCACCGGAGAGGCGTGCTCCCCGACCAGGCGGCGAGCCGTAGTGACGTCCGCGATCCGCGAAGCGTCCAAAGTGGAGCACTCGGCGAGCGCCGCCCGTCCCGCGGCGGAGCGCAGGAAGGCGACGTCGTCGAGCGTGAAACTGTAGGGCAATTCAGGACGGCCGCTTGGTCCCGGTGATCATCACGTTGTAGAACAGCTCGCGCGGCAGCACCTTCGACAGCAGCTTCTTGTCCAAAGCGGACAGTCGCAGCCACAGGCGGTAGGCGAACAGCCGCCAGCGCACGGTGAGCTTCTCCTGCGGCACCGCGGCCTCGAAGGTGCGGATCGGCCAGCCGGCCAGCGCCGCCGAGAACTCCTCGGTGACCGCGCGGACGTCCTGCGCACCGGCACCGCGCGCCATCGACTCCAGCTCCGACGGGTCGAAGGTGTGGATGTCGACCACGGCCTCGAGCGCCGCCGCCCGCGAGGACTCGTCCAATTCGGACTGCGGACGCCGCCAGCCGCTCAGCGCGGGCAGCTTGGTGATGTTCGTGGTGAGGTACCAGGTGAACTGGCCGAGCCGGCGCGCGTAGCGGTCGCCGATTTTCGTCGGCTCGCCGGCGAACACGAACCGCCCGCCCGGCTTGAGCACGCGCAGCACCTCGCCGAACGCCTGGCGCACGTCCGGGATGTGGTGCAGCACCGCGTGCCCGACCACGAGGTCGAACGTGTTGTCGTCGTAGGGGATCCGCTCCGCGTCGGCGACCCGGCCGTCGACGTCGAGCCCGAGGCCCTCGGCGTTGCGCAGCGCGACCTGCACCATGCCCGGCGACAGGTCGGTGACCGAACCCTTCTTCGCGACGCCGCCCTGCATCAGGTTCAGCAGGAAGAAGCCGGTGCCGCTGCCCAGTTCCATCGCGTGCTGGTAGGGCTGGCCGTCGTCGCCCGCGACCGCGTTGAACACGTCAGTGGCGTAGGAGATGCAGCGCTCGTCGTAGGAAATGGACCACTTCTCGTCGTACGTCCCGGCTTCCCAGTCGTGGTAGAGGACGTTCGCGAGCTTCGGGTCGGCGTAGGCCGCCTTGACCTCGTCTTCGGTGGCGTGCGGATTCGGCGCCGGGTCGGACACGGAAGTCACTTCCCCTCGAAACTGGCTTTGCCGGGGCCGTTGTCGATGAACGACTGCATGCCGTTTTTCTGGTCCTCGGTCGCCCACAGCGCGGTGAACAGCTGCGTCTCGATCTTCAGGCCGGTGGCCAGGTCCACGTCGAGACCGGAGTCGATCGCCGCCTTGGCCGCGCGCAGCGCCATCGCCGGGCCGTTCGCGAACTGCGAGGCCCACTTGTGCGCGGCGGCGTACACGTCGTCCGGGGCCACGACCTCGTCGACGATGCCCAGCTTGAGCGCCTCTTCGGCCTTCACGAACCGGCCGGTGAAGATGAGGTCCTTGGCCTTGCTCGGGCCGATCAGCCGGGTCAGCCGCTGCGTGCCGCCCGCGCCGGGGATGATGCCGAGCTGGATCTCCGGCTGGCCGACCTTCACGTTGTCGCCCGCGACGCGCCAGTCCGCGGTCAGCGCCAGTTCGAGGCCGCCGCCGAGGGCGTAGCCGGTGATCGCGCAGACGACCGGCTTCGGGATGTTCGCGACCCGGGCGAGCGACGCGGTCAGCTCGGCGCCGAATTTCGCGATCTCCGGGTACGTGCGGGAGGCCATCTCCTTGATGTCCGCGCCGCCGGCGAAGGTCTTCTCGCCGCCGTAGAGGATCACCGCGCGCACGTCGTCGCGGTCGGACGCCTCGCGCGCGGCCTCGGCGAGCTCGGCCTGCACCTGGTTGTTCAGCGCGTTGACCGGCGGCCGGTCCAGCCGGATCGTGCCGACCCCGCCCTCGACTTCCAGGGTTACGAACTCTCCCACGGGATTCCTCCTCGTTGACGAACTGACAGCAGGCTACCGGCCGGTAAGGACAAGCTACCTGCGGCGGGCGAAGAACCGCTCGCCCGAGCGCTCCAGCACCAGGTCCTGGTCGAACGTCTTGGACAGGTTCTCGCCGGTGATCACGTCGTCCACCAGCCCGGACACCACCGCGCGGCCCTCGCGCAGCAGCAGGGCGTGGGTGAAGCCGGGCGGGATCTCCTCGACGTGGTGGGTGACCAGCACCATCGCCGGCGCGTCCGGGTCCATCGCGAGCACCGACAGCCGGGCCACGAGGTCCTCGCGGCCGCCGAGGTCGAGGCCCGCGGCGGGCTCGTCGAGCAGCAGCAGCTCCGGGTCGGTCATCAGCGACCGGGCGATCAGCACGCGCTTGCGCTCGCCCTCGCTCAGCGTGCCGAAGGTGCGCTCGGCCAGGTGCGCGATGCCGAGCGTGCCGAGCAGTTCGGTCGCCCGGTCGAGGTCCATCCGGTCGTACTGCTCGCGCCAGCGGCCCATCACCGCGTACCCGGCGCTGACCACGACGTCGGCGACGCGCTCGTCGCCGGGCACGCGCTGGGCGATCGCGGCGGAGGTGAAGCCGATGCGCGGGCGCAGGTCGAAGATGTTCACCTTGCCGATGCGGTCGCCGAGCAGGTCGACCGTGCCGGACGTGGGGTGCAGTTCGGCGGCGGCCAGGCGCAGCAGGGTGGTCTTGCCGGCCCCGTTGGGCCCGAGCACCACCCATCGCTCGTCCAGCTCCACCGCCCAGTCGAGGGCCGCGAGGAGGTCGTTTCCGGTACGGCGGACGCCGACACCGGACATCCGCACGACGAGGTCGTCAGGATCGCTGGGCAGGATCGGCTCGCTCACGAGCCCCATTGTGGCGGTCCCCCGGGCGCGGGCGCGCACCCGCCCGGGGGTAACGGCGCATCTTCACGTCCGTGAGGGGAACCCTGAGGGACTCAGAGTCCCTCAGGGTTCCCCTCACGGACGTCAAAGGCGGCGCGGCGGGGTGTCCAGCGGATGGGACGGGGGGCCGTGATCGCGAGGCTGTGGCAGCATCCACGCCATGTTCGTCTCCGCGCGCCCCGTGTTCTGGCGCCGTCGCGCGATCGACCTTCTCCTGGTGGCCTCCAGCGGGTGTAGCCGGGCGCGGCACGCACGCTGATCCTCGTCGGCGTGCCGCGTCGCCTCGCGTCCGGCACCATCCGAGCTAGTTCCAGGAGCCTCCGTTGACCACGTCCATTGTCCGTCCGGAAGTCGAAATCCACCCCCAGCTGGCCGATCCGCTGCTGCCCGAACTGCTGCACCCGTCGCGGCTGCTGTGGACGCCGCGCGAGCTGGCCGACCTGACCCGCACGGTCACCACCGAACTGACCACCAGCCTGCGCGACGTCCTGCGCTTCGACGAGGACCAGCGCTGGTGGGCGCGCCTCGCGCTCACCGACGGCGTCGAGCTGTGGCTGCTGTCGTGGCTGCCCGGGCAGCACACGAAGCCGCACGACCACGGCGGCGCGTCGGGTTCGTTCACCGTGCTGCAGGGCGAACTCGGCGAGGAGTACCGCTACCCCGGCGGCCCGGTGCGCCGCCGCACGCACACCGCCGGGCAGGGCATCGGCTTCGGCGCCGGGCGCGCGCACCAGGTGCTCGGCGTCGGCAGCGAACCTGCGGCCAGCGTGCACGCCTACTCGCCGCCGCTGGTGCCGACCCGCGAATACACGAGCCTCGCGGACGTGCCGAACGAGATCCCGCCGCTGCCTGCCATTGTGCGGTCATGACCGCTATCGAAGGTTTTCTCGCCGGCGCCCGGTCCTCGCTGGACCGGGCGGACCCGGCGCGCGCCGCCGACCTGCAGGCCGACGGCGCGCTGATCGTCGACATCCGGCCGTACGCCAACCGGCTCGCCGAGGGCGAGATCCCCGGGTCGGTGGTGGTCGAGCGGATCCACCTGGAGTGGCGCCTCGCCCCGGACAGCGAGTGGCGGCTGCCGGGGGTTTCGGCGGAGACCGTCGCGGTGGTGGTGTGCAACGAGGGGTACGCGTCGAGCCTGGCGGCGGCGGATCTGCAGCGGCTGGGGCTGGCGAAGGCTACGGATTTGGCGGGCGGGTTCCGGGCTTGGGCGGCGGCTGGGTTGCCGGTGCGGGAGGGCGGATCGCCCGCGGTTCCGTAAGCCGGGAGCGCCCCAATGTGGCGTTGGGTGCGTCCCACGCAACCAATGCCACATTGGGTGCGTCGCATGCACCCAATGTGGCATTGGGGCGCCCGCGTCAGGCGAGCACGACGCGCGCCAGCTCCGCCGGGCTGGCCAGCAGCGGGTGCTTCGGCAGCACTCGCACCGTGTAGCCGACCGAGCCCGCGCGCGGCAGGCGCAGGGTCGCGGCGAACGCGCCGATCCCGTCCGGCGTCATCGGGACCTGCACCGAATCCGCGAGTTCGTCCCCGTCGCCGACCTGGCCCACCACGGCTTGGATGTCCACTTCGGACGGTTCGAGCCCGGCCAGGTCGATCCGGGCGCGGATGGTGACCTCGGCGCCCACCACGAGCCGTCCGGTGTGGTCGTACTGGAGTTCGGCGTCGAAGATCCGCACGCGCGGCCACGCGACTTCCAGTTTGGTCCGGTAGTCAGCCAGCGAAAGCGCGCCCTGGTGGCCGTTGTCGGTGGCGGCGGCGACCATCCGCGACGCGGGCAGGTAGCCGGAGTCCACGTACTCGCGCACCATCCGCGACGCCTGCACGCGCGGGCCCAGCGTTTCCAGGGTGTGCCAGACCATCGCGAGCCAGCCGGTCGGCACGTCGTCCGCGCCGGTGTCGTAGTAGAGCGGAGCGATCTGCTGGCCCAGCAGGTCGTACAGCGCGGCGGCTTCGAGGTCGTCGCGGCGGAGCGGGTCGGTGACGCCGTCCGCGGTGGGGATGGCCCAGCCGTTGGAGCCGTCGTAGCACTCGTCCCACCAGCCGTCCTTGATGGACAGGTTCAGGCCGCCGTTGAGCGCCGACTTCATCCCGGACGTGCCGCACGCCTCCAGCGTCCGCACCGGGTTGTTCAGCCACACGTCGCAGCCGCGGTAGAGGTAGCGGGCCATCGACATGTCGTAGTCCGGCAGGAACACGATGCGGTGGCGCACGGCGGGATCGTCGACGAACCGCACGATCTGCTGGATCAGCTGTTTGCCGTTCTCGTCGGCGGGATGCGATTTGCCGCCGATCACGATCTGGATCGGCCGCTTCTCGTCCAGCAGCAGCGCGCGCAGCCGGTCCGGGTCGCGCAGCATCAGCGTGAGCCGTTTGTACGTCGGGACGCGGCGGGCGAAGCCGACGGTCAGCACGTCCGGGTCGAAGACGCGGTCCGTCCAGCCGAGTTCCAGCGCTGACGCGCCGCGCTGCATCCACGCCGCCCGCACCCGCCGCCGGACCTCGCCGACGAGCTTTCCCCGCAGTTCCCGGCGCAGTTCCCACAGCTGCTGATCGCTGACGCCGTCGCGCAGCGAACTGTCCGGCGTGCGGCCTTCGTGGCCGAACTCCTCGTGGTTGCCGCCGAGCAGCGCGCTCAGCTCGCGCGCCACCCAGGTCGGCCCGTGCACGCCGTTGGTGATGGACGCGATCGGCACCTCGGCGTCGTCGAAACCGGGCCACAGCCGGGAAAACATCCGGCGCGTGACGCGGCCGTGCAGCTCGGAGACGCCATTCGCGCGTTGCGCCAGACGCAGTCCCATGTGCGCCATGTTGAACAGGCCCGGGTTGTCCTCCGCGCCGAGTTGCAGCACGCGGCGCACGTCGACATCCGGGACGAGCCTGCCGTCGGAGAAGTAGCGCTGCACCAGATCGACCGGGAAGCGGTCGATGCCCGCGCTGACCGGCGTGTGCGTGGTGAACACGGTCCCGGCGCGGACCGCGGGCAGCGCCTCGTCGAAGGCGAGCCCGTCGGACTGGATGATCTCGCGGGCCCGCTCCAGCCCGAGGAATCCGGCGTGGCCCTCGTTGGTGTGGAACACCTTCGGCTGCGGATGCCCGGTCAGCTCGCAGAACTTCCGCACCGCGCGGAACCCGCCGATGCCGGCCAGGATCTCCTGGCGGATCCGGTGGTCGGCGTCGCCGCCGTACAGCCGGTCGGTGACCGAGCGCAGGTCCTCGTCGTTGGCCTCGATGTCGGTGTCGAGCAGCAGCAGCGGGATCCGGCCGACACGGGCCCGCCACATCTGCGCGCGCAGGTCGCGCCCGCCCGGCATGGCGACCTCGACGAGCACCGGGCGGCCGTCCTCGGTGACCAGCTCCAGCGGGAACGCGTTCGGGTCGATCACCGGGTAGTGCTCGACCTGCCAGCCGTCGAGCGACAGGCCCTGACGGAAGTAGCCGGACCGGTAGAGCAGGCCGACGCCGACCATCGGCACGCCGAGGTCCGAGGCCGCCTTGAGGTGGTCGCCGGCGAGCACGCCGAGGCCGCCGGAGTAGTTCGGCAGCGCCTCGGTGACCCCGAACTCCATCGAGAAGTACGCGACCGCCCGCGGCAGGCCGTCGTCGCTGCGCCGCTGGTACCAGCGCGGTTCGGTGAGGTAGCGCTCCAGCCCGGCCGCGGCCTCGCGGGTGCGGCTGAGGAAGTCCTCGTCCTTCGCCAGCTCCTCGAGCCGCTCCGGCGGCAGCGCGGTGAGCATGCGCAGCGGGTCGCGGATCTTGTTGAACAGCTCGGCGTCCATCGAGGCGAACAGGTCGCGCGTCGGCGGATGCCAGGTCCAGCGAAGGTTGGTCGCGAGGGCCCCGAGCCCGGCGAGCGGCTCGGGCAGGCTGGCGCGGACGGTGAACCGGCGGACTGCACGCATGGTCAGCGACGATATCCGGCCCGCTCCGCTCGCGCTCGCACCCCACTTCGGGGATTGTCCGCGCGTTGCGCCATCCGGGTCAGTAATGTCCGGGTTCGTTGTCGGACGCGGAAGTGGAACGAGGGAACATGAGCCGAGGGGGACGCCGGTACGCGCTGGTCGCGCTGGTTGCGGCGACCGTGCTGGGGACGGCCGCGTGCGGGACCAAGACTCCTCCGGCGACGCCGGGTGCCGGGAACGTCGCCGGGCTGCCGGTCACGCATTTCGAGAGCGGGCTGCGCGCGGACGCGCCGCGGCCGGATCTTCCCGTAAAGAACGCCAGCGGCGGCGAGGACGACCAGCTCGCCACCGCCGCGATCGCGGACGTGCAGGCCTACTGGAGCGAAGCGCTGCCCGCGGAGTTCGGCGGCAAGCGGTTCGAGCCGGTCAAATCGCTGCTGTCGTACGACTCGAAGCGCGACACCCAGAACACCGCGTGCGGCAGCGTCAAGCAGCTGGTGAACGCGTTCTACTGCGCGGGCGACGATTCGGTGGCGTGGGACCGCGGCGTGCTGCTGCCGATGCTGCGCAAGCGGTTCGGGCCGATGTCCGTGGTGACCGTGCTGGCGCACGAGTTCGGCCACGCGATCCAGTACCGGCTCGGGGCCGCGGCGGGGATTTCGAAGTCGACGCCGACGGTCGTGAAGGAGCAGCAGGCGGACTGTTTCGCCGGCGGGTACTTCCGGTGGGTCGCGGAGGACAAGAGCAAGTTCTACCGGGTGTCGACCGCGGAGGGGCTGGACCAGATCCTGGCGGCGATGTTCTTCATTCGCGACCAGGCCGGGACGAGTGCGACTGATCGGCAGGCGCACGGCACAGCGTTCGACCGGACGTATGCGTTCCAGGCCGGGTTCGAGAAGGGGCCGAAGGAATGCGCGGGGATGAACGCGCAGAACGTGCAGAAGCGGTTGACTGAGCGGCCGTTCGATTCCGGGGACCGGGGGAAGGGCGACGCTCGGTTCAGCGAGAAGACGGTGACGGATTTGAAGGCCAGCCTCGACGAGGCGTTCAAGGGGGCCGGGGTGCAGGGGCCTCGGTTCACCGCGGGTTCCGGCAGCTGCTCCGGCGGGCCCAGCACTCCGCCCGCGTCTTACTGCCCGAACGACAACACGGTGAATTTCGATCAGCGGGCGCTGGAGAAGCTGGCCGAGCCGGTGGATCAGGAGGCCGAGATGGCCGGCCGGGCCGGCGGCGGGCTTGGCGACTTCGCGGCCTTCGCCGAACTGGCGTCGCGGTATGCGGTGGGGGTGCAGAAGGGCGTGGGGGCGTCGATCGACACGCCCAATGCCGGGTTGCGGACCGCGTGCCTGGTGGGGGCTTGGGCGGCGTTCTCGAACAATCCGACGGGCGGGGTGCAGCTGAAGTTGTCGTCCGGGGATCTGGACGAGGCGATCGCGGATCTGCTCCGGCCGGACGGGCTGGTGTCGGCGAACGTGAACGGGGAGCGGCCGGACAGCGGGTTCGACCGGGTCGAGGCACTGCGGCGCGGGTACCTCGAGGGGTCGTCTTCCTGCTCCAAGCAATACGCCTGAGCTTCTGCGCTTGAAGGATGGTTGCGGGTCGTGAGGGGAACCCTGAGGGAATCAGAGTCCCTGAAGGTGGCCCTCACGGACGTTTCGCGGGCGAGAACGGGCGTGGGGGCCGGGCGCGCGGGTGGCTGAAAAGCCGTGAAGGGCTCCTTGAGGGAATCTGATTCCCTCAAGGAGCCCTTCACGGACTTGAAGCAGGGGCTCAGAACAGCGCGCTCGCCAGGTCGCGGCGAGCCTTCGCCACGCGCTCGTCGGCCGGGTCGAAAAGCTCGAACAGGGCGACCAGGTGTTCGCGGACGCGGTTGCGGTCGTCCCCGGCGGTGCGGCGGACGGCGTCGACCAAGCGGCGGAACGCGCCTTCGACGTCCTGCTCGGCGATGTCCAGGTCGGCGGCCGCGAGCTGGGCGTCGATGTCCTTCGGGTCGGCTTCGGCCTTCTCGCGGGCGCTCGGGTCGGCGGCTTCGGCGCGGGCGGTGAACTTGACCTGCGCGAGGGCGTTCTTCGCCAGCTCGTTGGCCGGTTCGGCGTCCAGGATGCGCTCGTACGCGGCCTGCGCGGCGGCGTAGTCGCCCTGTTCGAAGGCGTCTTCGGCCTCGGTGAAGCGCGGGTCTTCCGGCTCCTCGACCGGGCCGCCGCGGGCCTCTTCGGCGGCGCGGATGCCGGGGAGACGGTCGCGCAGGGCGTCGAGCAGGGAGCTCAGCCACTTGCGGATCTCCGGCTCCGGCAGCGCGCCGGAGAAGGCGTCCACGGGCTGGCCGCCGGCGATCGCGACCACGGTCGGGACCGACTGCGCGCCGAACGCCTGCGCGATGCGCGGGTTGGCCTCCACGTCGACCTTCGCGAGCACCCAGGAGCCGCCGCTCTCGCCCGCCAGGCGTTCCAGCACGGCGGTCAGCTGCTGGCACTGCTCGGAGAACCCGGCCCACAGGTCGACGACCACGAGCTGGTTGAGCGAGAGTTCGACGACGGATTGGAAGGTCGCCTCGGTGACTTCGAGCACCGCGTCCGACGACGGGGCCGGAGCGCCGTCCGGCTGCCCCGCGCCCGAAGGCGGCTGGTTCCGGGTCGCTTCCGCCCTTGCCTTGAGCGCGGACAGGTCGACCGCGCCGGACAACGCGGCGGACATGGCCGCTGAGTTCGCTGCAGATCCGCGTGGGTGTGTCACGCCCTCCATCCTGGCACGCCTCGCCGCGAGAGTTCAGCGGCAGTCCCGAGGTTCGCTTTTGGCATGCGCGCGCCCCTGAGGCATGCTCTCCGCGAGGACAACAGGGAGGCCGAGAATGCTGAGCCGGCGCAACGTCACGGTGGCCGCCGCCGTCGTGGTCGCGGTGGCGTGGATCGCCAGCATCACGGTGACCGTCGCGCACCAGGACCCGCCCGGTGCGGCGTCCCCGCCGGAGCTGCGCACGGAGCTCGCCGCCGCGCTGAGCGGGCGGGACGCGGACGCGCTCGCCGGGCTCTTCGACGTCCCCGGTTCGGGCGGGGACGACCTCGCCAAGGACTACGTCGGCGTCCTCAAGGACGGCAACGCGCGCGACATCTCCGTGCGGCTCTCGCCGGACGAGCACTCCCCCACCGCGGCCGTCGTGCACGGGAAGACCGGGGCGGGCGAGCAGTTCAGCTACCGGCTCGCGGTGACCAGCGCCAAGGGACGCTGGACGGTCGCGTTCACGCCGCCGATTCCGTAACCGCGGCTCAGTCCTCGCGCAGGTGCGCTTCGACCCGCTCGACCTTCGCGGCGAGCTGCCCGGAGTAGCCGGGGCGGATGTCGGCCTTCAGCACCAGCCCGACGCGCGCCGAGCCCTCGCCCGCGGCTTCCACCGCCTTCTTCACCACCGCCATGACCTCGTCCCACTCCCCCTCGATCTCAGTGAACATGGAGCTGGTCGAGTTCGGCAGCCCCGATTCGCGCACCACCTTCACCGCGCGCGAGACGGCCTCGCTGACTCCGCCGTCCGGTTCTCCCGCCGAGGGGCTCACGCTGAACGCGACGATCATGTGGCTTTCCTTTCCCTGTTCTCGCAGGGCGACCCCCACGACCGGGGTACCCGCTGGTAGCTTCGGTTGCCATGAACCGTCCGCTGCCGTTCGATCCGATCGCCCGTGCCGCGCAGCTGTGGGAAGACCGGATCGGCCCGGCCGGAACCATGGCCGCGGTCACCGGTGTGATGCGGGTGCAGCAGATCATCCAGTCGGCGGTCGACGGCGCTCTCAAGCCGCACGGCCTCACCTTCGCCCGCTACGAGGCGCTCGTGCTGCTCACCTTCTCCCGCAACGCGCGGCTGCCGATGCGGGTGATGGGCGAACGGCTGCAGCTGCATCCCACCAGCGTCACCAACATAGTGGACCGGCTCGAGCGCGACGGGCTCGTGAAGCGCGTGCCGCATCCCACCGACCGGCGCACCACGCTCGTCGAGATCACCGACGACGGCCGCGCGCTGCGGGAAACCGCCACCGCCGCAGTCACCGGCATCGATTTCGGGCTCACCGGGCTCACCGAGCGGCAGGTGGAGCAGCTGACCGAACTGCTCACCAAGGTCCGCAAGTCCGCGGGCGATTTCACCGCGTAAACGCACGAAGGGCCCGCGCTGCTCGCACGGGCCCTTCGGGAAAAGCGGAAGATCAGGCGTTCACCGGCTCCGCGGCGCGCACGAAGAGGCCGACGCCGCCGTGCGTGAGCCGCTGCGGGCCGTCGAGCTTGCCGTTGCGCAGCGCCCACTTCTCGAACAGCCAGGTGAACAGCGGCGGGATGCTCGCGAGCAGCGCCAGCACCAGGGTCTTGCCCCGCCAGCCCAGCGGCTTCGCCACGGACAGGGAGACGATCACGTACAGGGCGAAGACGACGCCGTGCACCATGCCGAGGACGGGCACGCCGCCCTCGTTAGAGGCGCCGACGACGTACTTGAGAAACATCCCGATCAGCAAGCCGAGCCAGGACAGAGCCTCGGCGACTGCGGCCACGCGGAACACGATAGCGGCCTTGCTGGACACGACATCCTCCTGTGCGTCACCTCGTGCGTGCTGACTGCACACACAAAAAACACGTCCGACGGACTGTCCAAGGCGGACGGAAACCGCCTGGCGTCAACAGCACTGTCGAACGGGTATGAGACCAGTGTGAGGCGTGACCCGCTTCACCGGAACACCGGGGCCCGTGACTCTGGTCACGAGCGATCCCCGTAAAGGTCTGAACCAATTCCGGACGACGGGCGGAAACGGGCGGGAAATGCCCGGTTAACGGGAAAGACCGCCTCCGGATCCCAAGATCCGGGAGGCGGTCTTCACCGACTGTCCCGCGGCGATCACTAACCGGCACAAGGAGAAGGCGGCGCGGAGGAGCGTGACGTTCCCCACGTGGCCTGCGGCGCGTCGCCGGTCAGCGAGAAGTCCAGAGTGGACCCGCGGCGCAGTTGTTCGAGGCTGACGAACGTTTTGTCCGACGCCGTGCCGTTGACGCGAAGCCCGGAGACGTACTGCAGCTGCGCCCCGCTGGCGCCGCGCGCGTTGACGGTGAAGTCGCGGCCGTTGGGCAGATGCAGCACGGACTTGGCGAACCGCGGCGCGTTCAGCACGAAGTCGCCGGTGCCCGGGACGGCCGGATAGAGGCCGAGCGCGCTGAAGACGTACCAGGCGGACATGGTGCCGAGGTCGTCGTTTCCGGTGACGCCGTTGGGGGCGTTCGTGAACAGCGTGTGCGCGGCCCGCACCACCGCGGAGGTCTTCCACGGCTGTCCGGTGAGCGTGTACATCCACGGCGAGTGCAGATCGGGCTCGTTGTTGGGGTTGTAGCGGAACTGCTTGTAGTAGTCATATGGTCCGACGACCCACTTCTCGTGCGCGGTTTTCGCCGGGTCCTTCACCAGGTCGTCGTAGGCGAAGAAGTCGTCGAGCCGCTTGCCCGCGTTGGCCGCGCCGCCCATCTTCGCGACCAGGCCGGGCACGTCCTGCTGCACCAGCCACTGGTACTGCCACGCGGTGCCCTCGTGGAAGCCGTCCTGGCCTTGCGGGCTGTACGGGCCGTCGGCCGGGGTGTACCAGCTGCCGCCGGTCACCTTCGGGCGGAAGTAGCCGGTAAAGCCGCGGTCGGTCACGGACGGATCCCACAACGTCGTGTACGTCCGGCCTTTGGCCGCCAACTGTTTCGCGTCCTGCTTCCGGCCGAGCGCGGAGGCCATCACGGAGAGGGAACAGTCGCCGAGGGCGTACTCGAGGGTCGCCGACGCACCGTGTGCTGGATCGGTGTCTTGGCCCTTTTTCGGGAAGTTCGGGTCGTATTGGACGAATCCGTCGGCCTGGTAGCTCGCGTTGCCGGAGCGGCCTTGGAACGGTGACGACGCTGGCGGGATTTCGCGGGAGTTCTGCAGCAATGCTTGGTAGGCGTGCATTTCGTCGCCGCTCAACGCGCCGAAGCGCCACAGGTCGACCAGGAATGGCGTGACCGGGTCTCCGGTCATGGTGTTCGTTTCCTGGCTCGCGTACGCCCAGCGCGGGAGCCAGCCGCCTTGGTCATGGATCGCGAGGATGCTCTTCGCGACATCCCGGGCCCGGTCCGGTTTCAGCAGCGCCAGGAGTTGGTTTTGCGAGCGGTAGGTGTCCCAGAGGGAGAAGAAGTCGTAGTACGTCCAGCCGATCGCGCGGTGGATCTTCTTGTCGAAGCCGTAGTAGCGGCCGTCGGCGTCGTTCGCGGTCAGCGGTTGCAGGAAGGCGTGGTAGAGCGAGGTGTAGAAGACTGTGCGGTCATCGGGGGTGCCGCCGGTGATGTCCACACTGGACAGTTCACGTCGCCAGGCGCGCTGGACGTCGTTCTTCACCGCGTCGAATGGACGGACGCGCGAGTCGGCGAGGTTGGTGTCCGCGCCACGAGCGTCCACTTGGGAAATCGACGTGGTGGCAGTGACTTGGCCGCCCTTCGGGAAGGTCAGCCAAGCGCCGCGCAGGCCCGCACCGCCTTGCGCCGAGCGACTTCCGGGCGTGCCGCCGTCCGGTGACCAGGTGCCGTAGGAAGAAAAGGGTTGGTCGAATTTGGTGGTGAAGTAAGTGGTGTACGGCTTGCCGCCGCAGAAGGCTTGTGACTCGACAGTGCCCGCGATGGTGCGGTCGTCGACGATCCGGACGCTGCTGCCGCTGACCGGTTCCTTCGCGTTGGCTTGCCCGACGTTCACGAAAACGTTGGCCGGACCGGATTTGTCGAAGGAGTATCGCTCGACGCCGCTACGCGTGCTGGCGGTGGTTTCGACGTCGATGCCGCCGTATCCGGTGAGATGCACCTTGTAGTAGCCGGGTTTCCCGACCTCGCCTTCGTGCGTGTACGGCGCGGCGTACTTGGCTTGGTCGAAGGTGGCGGGCTTGCTCGTGTCGAACGCCGCGCCCGGGCCGATAGCGCCGGTGGTGGGCAGCATCGACACCAGGCCGCCCTGTTCCCAGCATCCCGCGCCGGACAGGAAGAAATGCCCGAAGCCGCGGATCGCGGTGTCGGTGTAGAGATAACCCGCGTAATGCGTGGTGATCGGGCTGGATTGCACCATGCCGAACGGCGCCGACGCACCGGGGAAAGTGTTGCCCTCGTCCTGCGTGCCGATGAACGTGTTCACCGCGTCCAGCGGATCCGCGGGCCGCGCCTCCGCCGCGACCGGCGTGAGCGCCGTCGCGGTGACAGCGAGCGCCACCGCACTCGCCAAAACCCTGCTCCTCATGGGACTCCTCTGGGAAAAGTACGTGAGGGGAACCCTGAGGGACTCTGAGTCCCCCAGGGTTCCCCTCACGGAAGGTCAGCCCGCGGCGATGGCGAACACGTGCATAGAGCCGCCGCTGACGCCGCTCGGCAGCGTCACGCTCGCGACGGTCTTGCCCGTGTCCAGCGTGATCGGCGCGGTGGCGAACACCATCGTGCGGATCTGCTGCGCGTCGCCGCCCGCGGAGTTGCGGTACGGGGTGGACAGTGCGATCCGGTTGCCGAACGCTGGCTGCGCTCCGCCGCCGCCCAGGGTCCAGTCAGAGAATCCGACGGCGGCGGTGGACTTGCTGCCGTCGGTGTAGGTGACGGTGAGCGTGCCCTGTGCGTTGCCGTTGCTGGCGGAGCCGAGCAGCGCGAGCCGTCCCGAACCGGACAGGTTGATCGTCTGGCCCGAAGCCACGACGTTGTCCGGGTCGCTGACCGGGTACGACGGCCAGGTGAAGTTCAGCCCGTCGCTCGACACCGTGCCACCCGGCTTGGCACCGGCCTTGGCCAGCGCGTCCGCCGAGTAGCTCCAGCCGCCGCCGTCGAAGTTCCCGGCGGCCGAGTTGGCGTCCGGCGAGAGACCGGTGTTGTCCACTGTGGCCAGCCAGCTGTTCGGCTTCGCCACCAGGACCGTCAGCACCGCCTGCACATCCGCGAGGCCCGGCGAGGAGAACGTGACCGGGATCCGGCGCGGACCGTCGGACGTGCCTGCCGGAACGCTTACCGTCACCTGAGCGTGACCCTTTCCGGCCGCTGGGACCTGGACGGAACCGGTCGCGGGCGACAGCGTGATGCCGTCGGCGCTACCCGCGGAATAGGTCCAGGTCTTCGCGGTGCCGGACAGATCCTGCACGCCCACCGAAGCGGTCGAGGTGGTGCCCGCGGGCACCACCGCGCGTGCCGGGTCCACAAAGGACAGGCTCGGCTTCTCCTGCTCACGGAACGACGGCGGCGCGTCAGCCGGAGCCGAACCCCACGCGGTAGCGGTCGTCGAGCGAGTGAAGTCCAGCTTGCCGCCCTGCGAGAGCAAGCCCTCCGACAGCCACGCCTTGGTGGCCGCGCCGCCGTTCACCTTCAGACTGCTGGTGTATTCGCCGGTGCCGGGGGCGTTGACGGTGATCTTCTTGCCCGCTCCAGTGGTCACCTCGGCGTGCGCGAAGCGCGGCGTGGTCAGCACGGTTTCGGCGCGGCCCGGGATCTCCGGGTAGACGCCGAGCGCGGACCAGACGTACCAGGACGACATCTGCCCGAGATCGTCGTTGCCGATCAAGCCTTCCGGACGCGGGTTGTACAGCTCGTCCATCGCCCGGCGCACGATGTTCTGCGTCTTCGCCGGGGCACCTGCGAACGAGTACACGTAGGGCGCGTTCGAGTTCGGCTCGTTGCCGAGGAACGCATACGGCTCATGGGTTCCCGCGTTCAGCTTCGTGAAGAAAGTGTCCAAACGCGACTGTGTGGCGGTGGTGCCGCCGAACGCGGTCACGAGCCCGCCGAGGTCGTAGGGGACCATCCAGTCGTACTGCGCGCCGTTGCCCTCGACCCAGCCCTGCGAGCTGGCCGGGTCGTAGTTCGCGGAGAACGAGCCGTCCGAGTTGCGCGGCTGCAGGTGTCCGCTGCCCGGGTTGTAGAGGTTCTGCCAGTTCTGCGCGCGCTTCATGAACGTGGTGTACGTGGCGCTGTCGCCGAGCCTCTTCGCGAACTGGGCGATCGCGAAGTCCGCGCTCGTGTACTCCAAGGTGTCCGCCGCCGCGCCGGGCACGTAGCCGAGCCGTTGATAGTCCTGCAGGCCCGGCCGTTCGGTGTAGCCCTGGGTCGGCTGCGTCGCGCCCTTGATCATGAGCAGCAACGCTTTCTGTGCGTCGAAGTCACGCGCACCGAAAGCGTAGGCACTGGAAACGATGATGTGGTAAGGATCCCCGTTCATCACGCCGGTGTAGTCGTTCGCCACCGTCCAGCGGTCCCACGAACCGCCTTGTTCGGCGAAGGCCATCATCGAGCGCACGAGGTCCGAGGTCTGCTTCGGCGCGATCGTGGCCAGCAGCGGGACCTCGGAGCGGTAGATGTCCCAGCCGGAGATGTTGGTGTACGTCGCGTGCCCGCGTTCGGCCTGGTGGATCCGGCCGTCGAAGCCGGGGTAGCGACCGTCCACATCGGAGAAGATGTTCGGCTGGATCAGCGAGTGGTACAGCGAGGTGTAGAACGTCGTGGTGTCGGCGTCGCTGCCGCCGCTGACCTGGATCTTGCCGAGCTGGTCGTTCCACGCCTTGCGCGCGGACGCGGCCACCGCGTCGAACGACTTCTTGCCGTTGTTCTCCGCCTTCAGGTTCGCCTTCGCGCCGTCGACGGACACAAAGGACAGTCCGACCTGGACGTTGACCTGCGCGCCGTTGAGGTTCGGGAACGTCACGTACCCGCCGCTGCCCGGCCCGCTCACCGTGGTGTCCTGCGGTTTCGCCGCCGCCGGGCGCGCCATCGACGAGCCGATGCCGTTGGGCTGCGCGACCTTCGCCTTGGCACCGCCGGTCTCCGCGGTCTTGCCCGGCGTCACCGCACCGTTCTTCCATGTCCCGACGGACTCGAACGGGGTGTCGAACTTCGCCGAGAAGTAGACCCGGTACGAGTCCTTCGCACCGCAGAACCGGCCGCTGGTCGCCCAGCCGCTGATGGTGTCCTTGCCGATGCTGATCGACGCGTCGTCGGTGCCGTTGACCGAGCCCGAAGTGTTGACCAGCAACGTCGACGCCGCGCCCGCCGGGTAGGTGAACCGTCCGGAACCGGTGCGCTGCGTCGCGCTCAGTTCGACCTTCGCGCCATTGTCGAGGGCGACGTCGTAAGCGCCGGCGGTCGCGTGCTCGTTCTGATGCGAGAACGTCGAGGTGTAGTGGCCCGGATCGGTCGCGGGCGACGTGCTGATCTCGCCGACGTACGGCATGAACGGCAGGTCCTGATACGTCGTGCAGCCCGCGCCGGAAAGGTGCGTGAGGCTGAACCCGGTGATCGTGTTGTCGTCGTAGAAATAGCCGCCCGGCTGGGATTTCTTCGTGTCCGGGCTCCACTGCACCATCCCGAACGGCGCGACCGCGCCGGGGAAGGTGTTGCCCGCGCCGCCGCCGGTCCCGTGGTCCGCGCCGCCGGGCCGGGTGCCGACGAACGGGTTCACCCACTTCGCCAGGTCCGCGGACTTCGCGGCGCTCGCCGCGGGATCGGCCAGTGCGGGGGCAGCGGGCGCTGCCGCCGCCACGACCGCGGATGTCAGGAAGATCAGTCCGGCTCTCCAGCGCGCTCGCGCCATCGCCATCGCCTCTCCAGTTGTCCGGCGCGAATCCGCCGTCACCGGCCTTCGAGGCATCGATGACAACCTTGTCGCGCACCGTCGATGCGGGCTACCTTCGGCAATGGCTCACCGGATCGTCAAGACCGAGGTGAGAGCCTGTCCGATTCAAGACAACGATGTCCACCATCCGCACCAGCGGATTCGTCGAAGCGGGCAGCGCGGACCGGCAAGCATTGACACCGGGGAGCCGGATGGTGTCCAATCCCCCGCATTATGACAACGTTGTCTCACTCGGGCCGGGACGCGGACGGACTCCCCCGCCCCGCCAGCAGGCGGGCCACGATGAGCGATGTGGCCCGGCTGGCCGGCGTCAGCATCAAAACGGTGTCGCGGGTCGTCAACGACGAGCCCGCGGTGCATCCGGACACCGCCGAGCGCGTGGTGGCCGCGATCGAACAGCTGGGGTTCCGCCGGAACCTCGGCGCCCGCAACCTGCGCCGCGGCTCGACCACCGGCACCATCGGCCTGGTCGTCGAGGACGTCGGCAACCCCTTCTACTCCGAGCTGAACCGCGCGGTGGAACGGATCGCGACGTCCTTCGGCAGACACGTGCTGACCGGGTCGTCCGGCGAGAACTCCGACCGCGAGCGCGAGCTGTCGCTGGAGTTCTGCGCGCGGCGCGTGGACGGCCTGCTGATCGTGCCCGCCGGGCTGCAGCACGGGTATCTCGTACCGGAGATGCGCGCGGGCACGCCGGTGGTGTTCCTCGACCGCCCGGCCGGCGACATCGTGGCCGACACCGTGCTCGTCGACAACCTCGGCGGCACTATCGAGGCGGTCGGCCACCTCGTGCGGCACGGCCACCGCCGGATCGCGTTCCTCGGCGACAGCCCGGACATCTTCACCGCCGCCGAACGGCTCCGCGGGTTCCGCGAAGGTTGTGTGCGCAACGGGATCTCCTACGACGAGAGCCTCGTGGCGATGCAGACGCCGACGCCGGAAACCGTCGGCCACGCCGTGCGCAAGCTGATCGGCGGGCCGAACCCGGCCACCGCCGTGATCGCGGGCAACAACCGGGTCGCGGTGCACCTGCTGCGCGCGCTCGCGCACTCCGAGCGCAGGCCCGCGCTGGTGAGCTTCGACGATTTCGAACTGGCGGACCTGCTCGACCCGCCGGTCACCGTGATCGCCCACGACGTCAGCGCCCTCGGGCACGCAGCGGCCGAGCTGCTGTTCGCCCGGATCCAGGGAGACCAGTCCGCCCCGAGAAAGGTAGTTCTGCCCGTGCACCTAGTCGCCCGCGGTTCCGGTGAGGCCGCCCTGTGACCAAGCACCTCGAGCCGGTCGCGCTCCCGGCCAACCAGCCGCCGCAGTTCTACCGGGGCGGCGACGCCATCGCCGCCCTGCGCGGCGCGACCGGCACCGACTCGAAATTCGGGCCGGAGGACTGGGTCGGGTCCGTCACGACCATGTTCGGCCAGGAGACCAACGGTCTCACCAAACTGCCCAGCGGGATCTGGCTGCGCGACGCGGTCGGCGGCGACCCGGACGCGTGGCTGGGCGCGGCGCACGTCGCCAAACTCGGCGACTCGACCGGCCTGCTGGTCAAGCTGCTCGACGCCGGACAGCGGCTGCCGGTGCACTTCCACCCGTCGGATTCCTTCGCCCGCAAGCACTTCGACTCGCACTTCGGCAAGACCGAGGCGTGGATCGTGGTCGGCACCTACGGCGACGACCCGCGCGTGTACCCCGGTTTCCGGGAGACGCTGAGCAAGGAAACCGTCGCCGAATGGACCCGCGAGCAGGACGCGCCGAGCATGCTGGGCGCGCTCAACAGCATCCCGGTGCGGGCGGGCGACACGGTCTACATCCCGGCCGGGCTGCCGCACGCGATCGGCGAGGGCGTGTTCGTGGTCGAACTGCAGCAGCCGACGGACTTCTCGCTGACCCTGGAATGGCGTGACTTCCTCACGTCGCCGGAAAAGGGCCACCTCGGGATCGGCTTCGACACCGCGATCGAAACGCTCGACACCTCGGGCTGGGACGACGACCGGCTCAAGACGATCGTGAAGCACACCTCCGGCGACGAAGCGACCGCGGTGGACTTGCTCGCACCGGACTCGGCGGAGTTCTTCCGCGCCGACCGGATCCAGTTGTCCGGCAACGCGTTCTCGCTCGACCCGTCGTTCAGCGTGCTCGTCGCGCTCGACGGCGAGGGCACCCTGCGCACCGAGCACGGCGGCGAGTTCCCGGTGGCGAAGGGCGACACCTACGCGGTGCCGTTCTCCGCCGGCCAGACCGAGCTGTCCGGTTCGCTCACTGTCATCCGCTGCCGCCCGCCCGCCCCCGAAGGGAGTTAGCGCCGATGAGCGAGATCCTGCTCGAAGCGGTGGACCTGACCAAGCACTACGGATCGGTGGAAGCCTTGGGCGGCGCGTCTTTCCAGGCGCGCGCGGGCGAGGTGACCGCTTTGATCGGCGACAACGGCGCGGGCAAGTCGACGCTCGTGAAGTGCCTGTCCGGGGCCGAACAGCCGACGTCGGGCCGGATCTTGCTCGAGGGCGAGGAAGTCCGTTTCGATTCGCCGGTGGCCGCGCGCCGGGCCGGCATCGAGACCGTGTACCAGGACCTCGCCGTGGCCCCGGAACTCGACCCGGCGGCGAATCTCTTCCTGGGCCGGGAAATCCCGCGCAAGGGCATCCTCGGCAAGCTCGGCATGCTCGACAAGGCGGAGATGCGCCGCCAAGCGGTCATCGAGTTCGAAAAGCTCGGCGTCACGCTGCAGAGCACCGAAGTGTCGATCGGGTCGCTGTCCGGCGGGCAGCGGCAAAGCGTCGCGGTGGCGCGGTCGGTCGCGTGGGCGTCGAAGGTCGTGTTCATGGACGAGCCGACCGCGGCGCTGGGCGTACGGCAGCGTGGGCGCGTGCTGGACGTGATCAAGAAGGTCCGGGACAAAGGCATCGCGGTGGTGCTGATCAGCCACAACATGCCCGAGGTGCTTTCGGTGTCGGACCGGGTCGAGGTGCTGCTGCAGGGCAGGCGCGTCGCCCGGTTCGCCGGTGCGGACACGAAACTCGAAGACTTGGTCGCGGCCATGACCGGCGCGCTGGTCCAGGAGGAGGCTGCCTGATGAGCGCACCGGTCAAGGACATCCAGACCACTGTGGACGGCGATTTCGTCAAACCTCCCCTGGGAAAGCGGCTCGTCGGGGCCAACACGTTCTGGATCGCGCTGGTGTTGATCGCGCTGATCGCGGTTTTCACCGCCATCGCACCCGCCGAGTTCGCGAACCTGTTCACTTTCCAGACACTGCTGAACGAAACGTCCGTGCTGCTGGTGCTTTCGGTCGGCATGACGTTCGTGATCATCACCTCCGGCATCGACCTTTCCGTCGGGTCGGTGCTGATCTTCGCCGGGATGGTCGCGGGCAAGACCATGGAGGCGCTCAGCAGCGGCAACGCCACGCACGCCGGCTGGGGCGTCATCACCGTCGGGCTCGTCGCGGCGGTGCTCGCGGGCACGGTCTGGGGCCTGATCAACGGATTCCTCATCGCAGTGGCGGGCATCCCGCCACTGATCGTCACGCTCGGCACCATGGGTGCCGCGCTCGGCGTGTCGTACCTGCTCAACAACGGGTCGGACGTGCGCAGCGTGCCCACCGAGCTGAACCAGACCCTCGGTTACGGCACGTCGTTCGGCGGGATCCCGAATCTCGTGCTGGTGGCCGTGGTGATCACGCTGATCTGCGCGTGGCTGCTGCACACCACACGGTTCGGCCGGTACACGTTCGCGGTCGGCTCGAACGCCGAGGCGGCGCGGCGGGCGGGCATCGGCGTGACCGCGCACCTGCTGAAGGTGTACCTGCTCACCGGTTTCCTGGCCGGGATCGCCGGTTTCATGTCGCTGGCTTACCAGAACTCGACCACGATCTCGGCGCACACCAACGACAATCTGAACGCCATCTCCGCGACGGTGATGGGCGGCACCAGCCTCTTCGGCGGCGTCGGCTCGATGCTCGGCACGGTGATCGGGGTGTTCATCCCGGCGGTGCTGAACAAGGGCTTGAACATCACGCACGTGCAGGACTACTGGCAGTACATCGCGATCGGCGCGGTCCTGATCGCGGCGGTGTGGTTCGACCAGCGCCGCCGCCGCAAGCGCAACTCCCGCTGAATCGGTCCCCGAGTACAAAGAGGTGCTTACGATGAAATTCAGCAAAACCGTCCTCGCCGCGGGGACTCTCGCGTCCGCAGCGATGCTGGTGACCGCGTGCGGCACCGGACAGATCGGGCAGAGCGGGTCCGGGGACAAACCCGGCGGCAACTCGGCGAACAGCAAGAAGCTGGCGCTGGTCCCGGGCGTGCAGGCGGAGCCGTTCTACATCTCGATGCAGTGCGGCGCCGAGGCCGAAGCGAAGAAGCTCGGCTATGAACTGACCACGCAGGCGCCGCAGAAGTTCGACGCGGCGATGCAGACTCCGATCGTGAACGCGATGGGCTCCAACCCGCCCGCCGCGCTGCTCGTCGCACCGACGGACGACCAGGCGATGCTCGCGCCGATCCAGCAGGTGAAAAACCGCGGCGCGAAGATCGTCGAGGTCGACACTTCGCTCAAGGACAAGAGCGTCGCGGTGTCGTCGGTTTCCTCGGACAACGCCGAGGGCGGCAAGCTGGCCGCGCAGACCATGGCGAAGCTCGTCGGCGACAAGCCGGGTTCGGTGATGGTCCTCGACACCATCGCGGGCACGTCCACCACGGCCGCCCGCGCGAAGGGCTTCGAAGACGAGTTGAAGAACCACCCGAACCTCAAGTCGGTGGGCATCCAGTTCACCCAGAACGAACCGGAGCAGGCCGCGTCGAAGGTGACCGCGGCGCTGGTCTCGACGCCGGACCTCGTGGGCATTTTCGCCACCAACCTCAACACCGGCGAGGGCGCGGCGACCGGCCTGCGCAACGCGGGCAAGATCGGCAAGGTCAACCTGGTCGGCTTCGACGCCAGCCCGTCCGAAGTGGACGGTCTGAAGAAGGGCGAGTACCAGGCGCTCATCGCGCAGGACCCGGCACAGATCGGCACCAAGGGTGTCGACCAGGCGGTGGCCGCGCTCGAGGGCAAGCCGACCGAACGAAACCTGACCGCGCAGCTGCACTCGATCACCAAGGACGACCTGGACGCGAATTCCCAGTACTTCTACAAGCAGAAGTGCTAGCTTCAGGCACGGCCGAAGGGGACTTTCCGCGTGGAAAGTCCCCTTCTTCGTGTTACGGGCTAGTATCTACTCCCCCAGGTACCCGAGGGGAGGCCGTCGATGACCGAGAGTGCCCGGCTGCCGTGGCGCTCCCGCCCGGACGCCGTCGGCGTGCTCGGCGCGGCGCGGAAGGTCGCCGACGACCTGAAGGACGGCCTGTCCGGAGTCCGCGCCCGACGCGCCGCGCACGGGTTGCGGCGACTGTTCGACGTCGCCGGGCTGGGGCTCTCCGATCTGTCCGGCACCTTGATGTGGTCCGGTCGACCCGGTGCCGACGACGCGGTGTCCCGAATTCTGGACGACGTGCTGCACCAGGAAGAGCCGATCTCCTCGGGCGGTGTGACGGCGGTTCCGTTGCACGTCCACGACGAGTTGGCAGGCGCGTTGCTGCTGGTCGGCGAGGTGCCCGGCGCGGTGACCCGGCAGGCTTCGGACCTCGTCGTGCAGGCTTTGGAACGGGGCCGGCTCGAGGCTTCGGCGGATCAGGCCGCGCAAGCCGAACTCCGGGCGCTGCGGGCGGAGATGTCGCCGCATTTCGTCTACAACGCGCTCACCGTCATCGCCTCGTTCGTCCGATCGGAACCGGACCGCGCGCGTGAGCTGATGCTCGATTTCGCCGACTACACCCGCTACAGCCTGTCGCGGCACGGCGAGTACACCGTCGTCGCCGAGGAGTTCCGCGCGGTGGAAACGTATCTCGCGCTGCAGCGGGCGGTGCTGGGCGAACGGCTCAAGGTGCAGGTGCGGGTCGCACCGGAGGTACTTGCGGTGGCGGTGCCGTACCTGGTACTCGAACCCCTCGTGGAAAACGCGATCCGGCACGGCATCGAGCCGCGGTCGGGCACCGGGCTCGTCCAGGTGCACGGACAGGCGGAAGGGAACGACTGCGTGATCAGCGTCGAGGACGACGGGGTCGGCATGGAGCCCGAGCGCGCCGCCGCCATCCTCGCGGGCAGCGGCGACGGCACCGGGCTCGGAATGGCCAATGTGGACAGACGATTGCGCACGGTCTACGGGGCCTGGTACGGGCTGACAGTGGAAACCGCGGTCGGCGAAGGCACCCGGGTCGTCCTGCGAGTACCGCGGTTCCAGCCGGGGGTGCTGCCGTGAGCGGGCTGCGGGTGCTGGCGGTCGACGATCTCGCGCCGGCGCTGGACGAACTGTGCCGGATGCTGCGCGAAGCACCGGAAGTCGGCGAGGTCGTCGGCGCGAGCGATGCGTTGAAGGCATTGAAACTGTTGCAAGCAGACCATTTCGACGCGGTCTTCCTCGACATTTCCATGCCGGGTTTGGACGGGCTGGAACTCGCGACGCTGCTGGCGAAACTGTCCGAGCCGCCGGTGATCGTTTTTGTCACCGCGCACGACGGACACGCGGTGGCCGCGTACGGGATCGGCGCGGTGGACTATCTGCTCAAACCGGTGCGCACGGAACGGCTTTCCGCCGCGCTGGGGAAGGTGACCCGGTTGGTCCCGAGTGGCCGTCGAAAGTCCTCACCGGACGCGATGGCCGCACTGCCAGTCGATTCCGGCGGCCGGACTCGTTACGTCCGCCGTGATGACGTGCTGTTCGCCGAAGCCAACGGCGATTACGTCCGGCTGCACACGCGCGGCGGCGTGCATCCCGTGCGGATGCCGATCTCGCGGCTTGAAGAGTATTGGGAAGGTACCGGTTTTACCCGGGTGCACCGCGGATTCCTGCTCGCGGTGAGCGCGGTGCTGGAATTGCGGAGCGACACGACCGGCGGGCTGCTGGCGCACACCGAGGCTGGCGATGTGCCAGTGAGCCGACGGCACGCGCGGGATCTTCGGGACCGGTTGCTGGAGGCGGCACAGCGCGGGCAACTCGGGAGCACCCGGTGAGGGGCTCGCGCCGCGCCGCTCGTGAGTGGCAATGCCGGTTGGAACCGGTGCCGCCACTCACCAGGCCCGAGCCGCGCCTTCCCTTCGCGTCTCGTGCGCGTTTATCCCGGTTGGAACCGCGAACGCCACTCACGACGCCTCAGCGGGTCGCCCGATGAGCCGCACCAAACGCGTCGCCGTCACCAGCCCGCAGACCAGGCTCGCCCGGTCGCGACGGCTCGAACGCGGCCGCTGGCGGATGCCCCGCCTGCGCGCGCCGGAAGCGGAACGCGCGGCCGTGCTGTACCGGATCCAGCGCCGTCGCGGGATCCCCGCGCTGGTGGCGATGTTCGTGCTGGTGCTGGGTTTGCCGGTGCTGTTCTCGCTCGCCCCGTCGCTCGACAGCGTGCGGGTGTGGGGAATTCCGCTGTCCTGGCTGCTGATCGCGGTCCTGCCGTACCCGGTGCTCGCCGGGCTCTCGTGGTGGCAGCTGCGCCGCGCGGAGAAGATCGAGGACGATCGGTGAGCCGCCCGCCCGCAGCGCCCCAATGCGGCGTTGGGTGCGTTAGATGCACCGAACGCCACATTGGGTGCGTCCCACGCACCCAACGCCACATTGGGGTTTTCTCAGCCGCTGCGGCGATGCGCGACATCCGGCCAGGTCGAGTGGTCGCGTCCGTGAGGGGAACCCTGAGGGAATCAGATTCCCTCAGGGTTCCCCTCACGGACGTTCGCACCTGCCCGACCGAGGCCAGCGGTCACGGAAAGCCTCGCGCACTGCGCCCGCGGAGGTTCCCGCCCCTGCCGCGGCGGATTCGGGGCACGGTGGCGAGGTCCGTGAAGGGCTCCTTGAAGGAATCTGATTCCCTCAAGGAGCCCTTCACGGACGTCAGCAAGAGAAAAGCCGCCCCGCACGTCTCGTCGGCCAGTGCGCCGCAGCGCCCTGATCAGCACCGCTACCGCGAACCCGCCGCACACCGCGCTGTCGAGAAAACCCCATTGGGGTGCACAGCTGGAGCGGCGGGCGGGGGCGGATAGATGGACATCGCACTCGCGGTAGCTCCGGTCGTCCTCGTCACGCTGCTCATCGGCGTGCGCGGGGTCGCCGCCATGCGCACCACGTCCGACTTTCTCGTGGCATCCCGGCGGATCTCGCCCTTCGTCAACTCCGCCGCGGTCTCCGGCGAATACCTGTCCGCGGCGTCGTTCCTCGGCGTCGCCGGGCTGATGGTAAAGGACGGCGTCGGCGCGCTCTGGTATCCGGTCGGCTTCACCGCGGGGTACGTCGCGATGCTGGTGCTCGTCGCCGCGCCCATGCGGAGATCCGGCGCACTCACCGTCCCCGACTTCGCCGAAGCCCGCCTCGCCTCCCCCGCGTTGCGCCGCCTCGCCGCAGTGGTCGTGCTGGTGATCGGGACCATCTACGTAGTCCCGCAATTCCGCACAGCCGGTCTCGTGCTCACTGCTGTCGGCGGAACCCCGTACTGGGTCGGAGTGGTCATCGCGGGCACCGCAGTCAGCGTCACGCTCGCGCTCGGCGGCATGCGCGCCGCGACATACGTCCAAGCGTTCCAATTCTTCCTGAAACTCGTGCTGTTCCTAGTCCCCGCGCTGTGGCTGGTGCTTCACATCAGCTCCGACACCCGCGACGCCAGCCTCACGCCGGTCGAGTTCACCCGCTTCTCGCACGCCACCCCGGTGCAGTTCGACCACGACGTCACGCTCACCTTCCGCGAACCCACCGCGATCGAGGACCGCGGCACCGTCCCGCCCGGACAACTGGTGGTGCACAAGGGAGAACAGCTCACCTTCGCCGCCGGTGCGCAGGTTCCCGGCGTCAGCGGAGAGGTCGCGCTCGGCGGGCCGGACTGGCAGCGTCCGCTGCTGGAGATCGACAAGGGCTACCCGCTGCTCGGCACCTGGGCGGTCCTCATCGCGACCGTCCTCGGCACGATGGGCCTCCCGCACGTCCTGATGCGCTTCCACACCAGCCCGGACGGCCGCGCCGCGCGCCGCACCGCCGCGATCACCGTGGCGCTGCTCGGAGTCTTCTACCTTTTTCCCGGCGTCTACGGCGTGCTCGGCCGGGTGCTCGTGCCGCAGCTGTACCTGTCTGGCAACACCGACACCGTGGTCGTCGCACTGCCCTCGCAGGTCGATCACAGCTGGGCTGGGCAGTTGTTCACCGCGTTGCTCACCGCAGGCGCGTTCGCGGCGTTTCTGGCGACGTCATTGGGATTGCTGCTGGTGATGTCCGGCGCGCTCGCCTACGACCTGATGCCCGGCGGCCTGCGCCGCCTGCGGGTGACGGTCGTGTTCGCCGCGATCGCGATGGTGCTGCTCGCGCTGCCTTCCGCGCGACTCGACGCCGGGGTGCTGGTGACGTGGGGGTTCACCGTCGCCGCGTCGACGTTCTGCCCGCTGCTCGTGCTCGGCATCTGGTGGCAGCGGCTCACCGCGGCGGGCGCGATCGCCGGGGTGCTGACCGGACTGGCCGCCTCGTCCGGGTCGATCCTGTTTGCGCTGGCGGGACCCGCGATGCAGGGTTGGGTGGCGATCTTGGTCTCGCAACCGGCACCCTGGTCAGTACCGCTCGCTTTCGGCGTGATGATCACGGTGTCACTGCGCGGGCGCCCACCGTCCTGGGCCGGGGCCGCGATGCTGCGCCTGCACCTCGACGAACGCCCTTCGTCCACGCCCGGTGACCGTTCGTCAACCGTTCGTCGTGCGGCGAGGCGTTTGAGCCGCTGACGGTTCCGCTGGCTCGGAGTCCTCCCTACTGTGTCGCGCACCACATCCGCAGCGTCGCACAAGGGAGATCCCATGAGCGCAGGCGACCCGTCCGGCGCGCCGCCGGACACGATCTGGGAGCAGGCGCACGACAGCGCCGAGTTCCGCGAACTCCGCGGCCGGCTGCGCCGGTTCGTGTTCCCGATGGCCGGACTGTTCCTCGCCTGGTACCTGCTCTACGTCCTGCTCGCCGACTACGCGCACGGCTTCATGAGCACGAAGATCACCGGCAACTTCACCGTCGGCCTGCTCTTCGGGCTGCTGCAGTTCGTCTCCACGTTCCTCATCACGTGGCTGTACGTGCGCTACGCCAACAAGAAGCTCGACCCGCTGGCCGCGCGGATCAAGGACGACATCGAGAACCCGGCGAAGGAGGGGGCGTGAAGACTCTCGCCGCGAGCGTCGAGGGCAGCAACCCGACGCTCAACATCACGATCTTCGCGCTGTTCGTGGTCATCACCCTGGTGATCGTGTTCCGCGCGAGCCGCAACACGAAGACCGCGTCCGACTACTACGCGGCCGGCCGCGCGTTCACCGGCCCGCAGAACGGCATCGCGATCTCCGGCGACTACCTGTCGGCGGCGTCGTTCCTCGGCATCGCCGGCGCCATCGCGGTGTACGGCTACGACGGGTTCCTGTACTCGATCGGCTTCCTGGTGGCGTGGCTGGTCGCGCTGCTGCTGGTCGCGGAACTGCTGCGCAACACCGGCAAGTTCACCATGGGCGACGTGCTGGCGTTCCGGATGCGGCAACGCCCGGTGCGCGCCGCGGCGGCGGTTTCGACGCTCGTGGTGTCGTTCTTCTACCTGCTGGCGCAGATGGCGGGCGCGGGCGGTCTGGTCGCGCTGCTGCTGGGCATCGAGGGCAAGGCCGCGCAGTCGCTGGTGATCGCGGTGGTCGGCGTGATCATGATCGCCTACGTCCTCATCGGCGGCATGAAGGGCACCACCTGGGTCCAGATCATCAAGGCGGCGCTGCTGATCGTCGGCGCGCTGGCGATGACGCTGTGGGTGCTCGGCAAGTACGGCTTCAACTTCTCCGCGCTGCTGCAGGGCGCGGTCGACAAGGCGGGCCACGCCGGTGAGGCGCTGCTCGGGCCGGGCAAGCAGTACGGCACCAACGGCACGACCAAGCTGGACTTCTTCTCCCTCGGCATCGCACTGGTGCTGGGCACCGCGGGCCTGCCGCACGTGCTGATGCGCTTCTACACCGTGCCGACCGCGCGCGAGGCGCGTCGTTCGGTGGTGTGGGCGATCGTGCTGATCGGCGTGTTCTACCTGTTCACCCTGGTGCTCGGCTACGGCGCGGGCGCGCTGGTCGGACCGGACGCGATCAAGAAGGCGCCGGGCGGCGTGAACTCCGCGGCGCCGTTGCTGGCGCTGAACCTCGGCGGTCCGGTGCTGCTCGGGTTGATCTCGGCGATCGCGTTCGCCACGATCCTCGCCGTGGTCGCGGGATTGACGATCACCGCGTCCGCCTCGTTCGCCCACGACGTGTACGCGAACGTGTTGAAGAAGGGCAAGGCCAACACCGGTTCGGAGGTCCGGGTCGCCCGGATCACCGCCGTGGTGATCGGCATTGTCGCGATTCTCGGCGGCATTCTGGCGAATGGGCAGAACGTCGCGTTCCTGGTGGCGCTGGCCTTCGCGGTGGCGGCTTCGGCGAACCTGCCGACGATTCTGTACTCGCTGTTCTGGAAGCGGTTCAACACCCAGGGCGCGCTGTGGAGCATTTACGGCGGGCTGATCGTGACGATCGTGCTCATCGTGTTCTCGCCCGCCGTTTCCGGGAAGCCGGTCGACCCGAAGACGGGCAAGAGCGCGTCGATGCTGCAGGGCGTCGACTTCCACTGGTTCCCGCTCGACAACCCGGGTCTGGTGTCCATCCCGATCGCGTTCGTGCTCGGCTGGCTCGGCACGATCCTGTCGAAGGAACACGACAAGGCGAAGTACGCCGAAATGGAAGTACGGGCACTCACCGGCGCCGGTGCGGAAAAGGCTGTGGAGCACTGAGTTTTACCCGCTGAAACCGCTGGGTGCCGCTTTTGCCGCGGCACCCAGCGGTTTTTCAATACGGCAGCGTCCCCTGCGCGATCCCGCCGAGCGTGCTTTCCAGCACGCCGCGCAGATACCGCCACAACCCGGCCCCCAGGGAAATCCGGGCTACCCCCAGTTCGGCAAGCCCGGCCAGACCCGGACCGCCGGGAAGCGCCGAAGCGTTGACCGGACCGCCCACCTGGCGGACGAATTCGGCCAGCACGTCCGGCGAACGCACGAGAATCGGGTACACACAGTCCGCACCGGCCTCGAGATACGCGCGCCCGCGGGCCACCGCGTCGTCAAGCACCGCCTGCTCGTCCGGCACCCCGAGGAACGAATCCACCCGCGCGTTGACCACGAGCCTGTCGCCCGCCGCCCGGCGCAACCCGGCGAGCCACTCCGCCTGCTCCGCCGCCGGTCGCTGACTGCCCTTGCTGTGATCGGTGTCCTCGATATTGCAGCCGACCGCACCGATTTCCTTCAGCCGGGCAGCGAGATCGGCTGGCGCCAACCCATATCCGGCCTCGGCATCGACGGTCACCGGCACCGACACCGCGTCCACGATCCGCTTGGCCGCCGCGAGCATCTCGTCCGCGGACCCGCCCTCGTGGTCCGCCTGCCCGAGCGCCGCCGCGACCGCCGCGGAACTCGTTGCCACGACCGGGAACCCGGCCGCTTCCACTGCCTGCGCGGTATCCGCGTCCCAGGCGTTCGGCAGGATCAACGGCTTCCCGGGCACATGCAGCGCCCGCAGCTTCTCCGCGGTCATTCCGCACGCTCCGGCAGCTCGGCGTGGCTCGCGACCATGAGCCGGTTCCAGGTATTGATGGCGACGACGCACCACGCCAGCGCGCGGTACTGGTCCTCGGTGAACAAGCGGACGGCCTCGGCGTAGACGTCTTCGGGGACGTCCTTGTGGTCCGAGATCAGGGTCATCGCCTCGGTGTAGGCGAGCGCGGCGCGTTCCTGTTCGGTGAACAGCTCGGTCTCACGCCACCCCTCGAGCACGTAAAGCCGCCGCGGCGCTTCCCCGGCCGCGACGGCCTCCGCCGCGTGCATGTCGAGACAGAAGGCGCATCCGTTGATCTGCGACGCGCGCATCTTGACCAGCTCGATGAGCTTCTCGTCGAGCCCGGCGTTCGCGCTGGCCTTCTTCACCTCGCCCTGCAGGTGGGACATCGCTTGATACAACCCGCCCGTGGCGAGCGCGATTCGCTTCGTCATGCCACCCACGCTAATCGGGATTGGCCTAGGCAGGTGGTCCAGTTCGGGGTGAGTGGCGTGGGCCAGTCAGGGCCGCGGCCGAGCGTTGCGGAGCCGGATCCCGCTGAACCCCGCCGTGCTGGTGGTCACCGCGTCCCAGAACGGCCAGAGATTCGGCAGCACCCGCAGCTGAATCCCCGCCTCCTCGTGCAGGCGCAGGAGATCGCCGACTGGTTCCGGCGGGCCGAGCGGTTCGACCGGTTCAGTTGCCACCTGGGCATGGGGCTCGGGCTCGCCGAACGGCCGGAAGCTGGCGGCGGGAAGCCGGTAGGCGAACAATTTCGCCGTCCGGAGCGCATCCAACCAGCGGTACTCGACGGCGTGGACCCGTTCGTCGCCGCCGAGGATCCGTTCCCGGTCGGCATCGGTGGTCGACGACGTCGCCCACGCCATCGCCCGAGGACACTGGCGCGGGAACCAGTAATCGGGGCAGCGGGCGGAGTCGACCGCCCAGACGTACGGCCGCGGCTGCCGTGCGGTCGCCGCGATGTGGGGCACGAACCGCGTGATCCCCGGGTCCTCGGAAAAGTGCAGCACCTGGCCAGGCTCGGGTCGCATCCCCCTGTTCTACTGCGCGCTCAGCGACCGCAGAACAGGCAAAGCGGCAAAACCAGCTCGAGATCTGTCTTCCGCACCGGTTTCCCGTCCACCGGTGTCTTCCCCGGCGGGGTGTCCGCGTCCGGCTGGATGCCGCCCGCCGCGACGCGGTCCAGCGTGCGGAGTCCGGCCGAGCCGACCGTGCCGAAGACCGTGTAGTTCGGCAGCAGGCTGGAATCCCCGTACACCACGAAGAACTGCGAGCCGTTCGTGTCCGGTCCGGCGTTCGCCATGGCCAGCAGGCCGCGCGCGTACGTCCGGCGCTTGCCGGTCGGGTCGGACGGGGCGGGAGGGAGCGTCGTCGGCAGTTCGTCGCGGAACTTGTAGCCCGGACCGCCCTCGCCGGTGCCGGACGGGTCGCCGCACTGCAGGACCTTCAGCGTCGGGTACGCGGTGAGCCGGTGGCAGGTCGTCTGGTTGTAGAAGCCGTTGGCCGCCAGGTGCAGGAAGCTCTGGACGGTGCACGGAGCCTGCGCGCGGTTGAGCTTCAGCGGGAGCAGGCCTTGGTTGGAGAACACCGCGACGTCGACGCTGCCGTGGTTCGGCGTGTGCTTCGGATCGCGCGGGAGCGAAACCGGGCGCACCGCGGGATCGTCCGGCGTCGAGGTGTACCGGCACGGCCCCGACGTGACCTTCGGCGGAGCCGAATCCGCCGCCGAGGCCGGTGCGGCAACGGCGACCAGCGACAACGCGGTCAGCACGGACACGAGCAGTTTCTTCATTCCGGTTCCCTCCCAGTGCACGGAGGATCGCAGTATAGGGACGGGAAACTGCCCGCGCTTCCGGCGAAAGTCGCATCCTGACCGGTTCCTGACACCCGCCTCCTACCGTGCGGTTTCATGATCACTCCCCTCGCCGCGGGACTGGCCGGACTGGTCGCCGGGCTCCTGGCCGTCCCCGCCGGTCCGGTTCAGCAACCGCTCGCGTCCTCCGCCGCCGAACAGCAGGCGGTGTTCGCCTACTGGACCCCGCAGCGGCTGGCCGCGCTGACCGAGCCGTCGTCGCAGAATCCGCCGAAGAGCGGCCCCGACGGAGCCCCGTGGCCGGATCCGCTGCCGAAGACCGTCGGCCGGCTCTTCTACACCGACCACGGCGAGGACGCGAGCTGCACGGCGACCGTCGTCCGCAGCAAGAACCGCAGCACGATCGTCACCGCCGGGCATTGCGTCAACGACACCGATCTCCTCGGCGAGCACAACGCCTGGAACGCGCACGTCATGTTCGTCCCCGGCTACCACGACGGCCAGGCGCCGTACGGGAAGTTCGCTGCCCGGATCGGTGTAGCCGACCGCACCTGGCTCGCGAACGACCAGCAAAACGCGCGGAAATTCGACACTTACGACCAGGCGTTCGCAGTCCTCGGCCCGAACGAGTCAGGACAACTGGTGCAGGACGCGGTCGGCGCGCAGCAGATCGGGTTCGACCGTCCGGGAGCGGCGAAGGTGACCCAGTTCGGCTACCCGCGGGCGGCGTCCGACCCGGCCCGCGAGGGACTGCCGGAGTACACCGGGGCGCGGCTGGCGTATTGCACTGGCACCGCACGGCAATGGACCGGCACCGCGACCTATCCGGACTCTCCCGATCAGTGGGGCACGGAGTGCGTCATGGGCGGTGGTTCGAGCGGCGGACCGCGGTTGCGCGACTTCAACCCGGCGACCGGACTGGGCACGGTCGTCGGGGACAACACGCACGCGGGCTTCTTTGCCGCAGACGGGAAACCGTGCGAGCGCGATGCGGGCTGCGCGAGGTATCTGGTGGGACCGCAGTTCAGCGGCAAGGTGACCAAGCCGCTGTACGAGGCGGCACAGACGTCGTGAACGGCAATCCCGGTTAGAACCGGGACAAACACTCACGAGTCCTTCAGCTCGCCGATCAGCCGGTCCGCCGCCGCGAACGGGTCCAGTTCCCGCGCCACCACTCGCGCCGCCAACTCGCCCAGCCGGTCGCCGTGCCGGAGATCCGCCAGCTCCGCATGCAACCGGCGCAAAGCAATCGCGGCGACTTCCTCCCGGGCGCGAGCGGCGCGGCGGCGGTCCAATTCCCCATGCGCGACAAGCCATTCATGGTGCGTGCGCAACGCCGACACCACCTCGTCGACGCCCTCGCCCTTCGCCGCGACCGTGCGAACGATCGGCTGCCGCCAGCTCGGCCCGCGCAATTCTCGGCGGGCCAAGGTGATCATCTGCTTCAGGTCGTGCACCGTCGCGTCGGCGCCGTCGCGGTCGGCTTTGTTGACCACGAACACGTCCGCGATCTCCAAGACCCCGGCTTTCGCCGCCTGGATGCCGTCGCCCATTCCCGGGGCCAGCAGAACCACCGTGGTGTCCGCCAGTTTCACAACGTCCACTTCGGACTGTCCGACCCCGACAGTCTCGATCAGCACCACGTCGAACCCCGCGGCGTCCAGCACCCGCACCGCCTGCGGGGTCGCCCACGAAAGACCGCCGAGATGTCCCCGAGTGGCCATCGAGCGGATGAAGACGCCGGGATCGGTGGCGTGCTCGGTCATCCGGATCCGGTCGCCGAGCAGCGCACCGCCGGAGAACGGCGACGACGGGTCGATCGCCAGCACCCCGACCCGCAAACCCTCACCACGCAACGCGGTGAGCAGCGCGGAGGTCGACGTCGACTTGCCGACCCCGGGCGGTCCGGTGAGCCCGACGACGCGAGCGCGTCCGGTGTAGGGCGTCAAAGCGCGGGCGATATCCGCGACTTGCGGCGACGAACCGGTGTCCGACTCGATAAGAGAAATGAGCCGGGCGACCGCACGCGGTTGTCCTTCCCGCGCGCGGCCGACCAGCTCGTCGAGGTCCGGGCCGGCCAACTTACGCCGACGGGACGCGGATCAGCAGCGCGTCGCCCTGGCCGCCGCCGCCGCACAGCGCGGCCGCGCCGAGACCGCCGCCGCGACGGCGCAGCTCGTGCACCAAGTGCACGGCCAGCCGCGCGCCGGACGCGCCGATCGGGTGGCCGAGCGCGATCGCGCCGCCGTTGACGTTCACCTTCGACTCGTCCAGGCCGAGCTTCTCGCTCGACACCAGGCCGACCGCGGCGAACGCCTCGTTGATCTCCACCAGGTCCAGGTCGCCGACCTCCAGCTTCGCCTTCTTCAGCGCGGCGAGGATCGCGTTCGACGGCTGCTCGTGCAGGCTCGCGTCCGGACCGGCGACCACGCCGTGCGAGCCGATCTCGGCCAGCGGCGTGATGCCCAGCTCGGCCGCCTTCTCCGGGCTGGCCACGATCACCGCGGCCGCGCCGTCGGAAATCTGCGACGCCGAACCAGCGGTGATGGTGCCGTCCGAGGCGAACGCCGGACGCAGCTTCGCGAGGCTGTCGCCAGTGGTGTCCGCGCGCACGCCCTCGTCGGTGGAGAACACGACCGGATCGCCCTTGCGCTGCGGGATCGACACCGGCGCGATCTCCTCGCGGAAGAACCCGGCGTCGATCGCGGCCGCGGCGCGCTGGTGCGAACGCGCGGAGAACGCGTCCTGCTGCTCGCGGGTGACGCTGTAGCGGGCGTTGTGCTTCTCCGTCGAAACACCCATCGCGACCTGGTCGAACGCGCAGAACAGGCCGTCGTAGGCCATGTGGTCGACCAGCGTGGTGTCGCCGTATTTGAAGCCCGCGCGGGACTTCGGCAGCAGGTGCGGCGCCTGCGTCATCGACTCCTGGCCGCCCGCGACGACGAGGTCGAACTCGCCCGCGCGGATCAGCTGGTCGGCGAGCGCGATCGCGTCGAGGCCGGAAAGGCAGACCTTGTTGATGGTCAGCGCCGGAACGTCCATCGGGATGCCCGCGGCGACCGCGGCCTGGCGCGCCGGGATCTGGCCCGCGCCGGCGGTGAGCACCTGACCCATGATCGTGTACTGGACCTGGTCCGGGGAGACGCCGGCGCGTTCGAGCGCGGCCTTGATCGCGATCCCGCCCAGCTGGGCTCCCGAGAATTCCTTCAACGAGCCGAGCAGCCGCCCGATCGGGGTACGGGCAGCGCCCAGGATCACGGAACCGGACACGACGTCCTCCAAAGCATCGGTGCACTGGCAGTGTTCTCACGATACGGCCTGGGCCGGGTTCCCGGCGCGTCTTGATGGAGCCAGTGTGAGGGGGCGCACGCGGGGTTCCGCGCGGCCGCGCGGGGCTTATCCTCCCCGGTATGGACACCGAGCCCAGCGCATCCGTGCTCAAGCCGTTCGTGACCGCGATCGACCACGTCGGCATCGCCGTGCCCGACCTCGACGCGGCCATCGCCTTCCACCGCGACCACTTCGGCCTGGAGGTCGCGCACGAGGAGGTGAACGACGAGCAGGGCGTGCGCGAGGCGATGCTGCGCGCCCCCGGCACCGCGGGCACCGAAACGATGATCCAGCTGCTCGCCCCGTCCCGGGACGATTCGACGATCGCGAAGTTCATCGGCCGCAACGGGCCGGGCCTGCAGCAGCTCGCGCTGCGAGTGTCCGATGTGGACGCTGCGGCCGAGGCGCTCCGGGCGCAGGGCCTGCGGTTGCTGTACGACGCGGCCAAGCGCGGGACGTCGAACAGCCGGGTGAACTTCGTGCACCCGAAGGACGCGGGCGGGGTTTTGGTCGAACTGGTGGAGCCCGCGCGCTGAACCGCACCCCAATGTGGCATTGGGTGCATCTGACGCACCGAACGCCACATTGGGTGCATTGAGGGAGCCAGCGGCGCGCAGCGCCTCCGTTGAGGGTGGTGGCGGGGGCATGGATGGAGCACCCAATGCCACATTGGGGAAGCTTCGGGCGCGAAGGCCGCGGTGCGGTTCTCACACCGCCGAAGCGGGCGGCTTCCCCTTGACCGCGCGAGCCGACAACGCGTTCGCCACGAACGTCAACTCGCCGTCGAACTCCGCGGGCCGGTCATCCCCGGTATGCCGAGCCGTCGCGTGCCGGTGGGTAACAGCGCGGGCCAAAAGCCCAGACGCGTTGTCGATGTCCGCCCCGGCGAGCCGTCCGCCGGTCGCGGCCACGATCACCGACCGCATCAGCCGGACCAGTTGCTGGAAGCGTTCGGACAGCGCGTCGCGGACCACGTGGTGGGTGTCGGCCTCGCGCCACAACAGGTGCGAGAGCCCGAGCGAACCGGTGAACCGGCGGTCGAGTTCGCCGACCAGCCTGCGCAGCGAACCCGCCAGGTCGCCGGGAACGACGACCGCGGCGGGTTCGATGCGTTCGTCCGGCAGCCGGTCGACCAAGGCTGCCAGCAGGTCGGACTTGCGGCGGAAGTAGTAGTGGACCAGGCCCTTCGGGACCCCGGCGCGCTCCGCGATGCGGGACGTCGGGGTCGCTTCGAAGCCGGACTCGGCGAACAGCTCCTCCGCCGCGCACAGGATCCGTTCTTTCGCCGAGTCGTCGGTCATGTCACCTTCCTAGCCGAGGCTCCGCTGCCCCGTCAGTGCTGGCCCGCCATCCGGTGGGCGGCGTTGGCCTCCGGCATCGCGGCCGCGCCGGCGATGATCGTCAGCGCACCGCCGACCCAGGACGTCCACGACGCCCCGTTGAATGCCGTGTACCCCATCACCCACGGCGCGATGAACAGCAACGCGCCGAGGACGATCTGCACGCCCTCGCCGTAAACCATGCTCGGCACCGCGAGCGACACCAGGCCGTCGATCGCGATCAGCGCACCGAGGACCACCATCGTCCACACCATCGTGGTGTTCGTGCTCAGCCAAAGGGGTGAAAGAGCGGCGACAACACCAATCACGACCTCGGCCCAGTCGTAGGGCCGCGTCCAGGCGCGCGTCGAGACTTCACTCATTCGTGCTCACCTCCGCCGGAAAAGAGCCGTTCAGGGAGATTTCCCACTGCCGACTATGCGCCTTGACTGGCCAGCCGGTCAAGATTCGTGCGTCACACTTCGACTCGTGTCCGGGGTCTGTGTCTCGTACAGTGAGGCCCCCCGGTTACCGACGAGTAATTTCGTGCTGTCGCGTGCCGCGACCGACCCACTGGAGGTTCCCGATGTCGCACCTCGACGAGATCCAGCAGGCGATCCTGAACGGCCGCCTCGACGCGATCGCCGAGCTGCCCGTGCCCGAGAGCTACCGGGGCGTCACCGTGCACGCAGACGAGGTCGACATGTTCGAGGGCCTCGAGAGCCGGGACAAGGACCCGCGCCGCTCGCTGCACGTCGACGACGTCCCGACGCCCGAACTCGGCCCCGGCGAGGCGCTGGTCGCCGTGATGGCCAGCGCGATCAACTACAACACCGTCTGGACGTCGATCTTCGAGCCGATCCCGACGTTCAAGTTCCTGCGCAAGTACGGGAAGCTCTCGCCGCTGGCCAAGCGGCACGACCTGCCGTACCACGTGGTCGGCTCCGACCTGTCCGGCGTCGTGCTGCGCACCGGCGCGGGCGTGCACAACTGGAAGCCCGGCGACGAGGTCGTCGCGCACTGCCTGAACGTCGAGCTGGAAGGCCCGGACGGGCACAACGACACGATGCTCGACACCGAGCAGCGGATCTGGGGCTTCGAGACGAACTTCGGCGGGCTCGCCGAGATCGCGCTGGTCAAGGCCAACCAGCTGATGCCGAAGCCTGCGCACCTGACCTGGGAGGAGTCCGCCTCCCCCGGGCTGGTCAACTCGACCGCGTACCGGCAGCTGGTGTCGCGCAACGGCGCGGACATGAAGCAGGGCGACGTCGTGCTGATCTGGGGCGCGTCGGGCGGGCTCGGTTCGTACGCGACGCAGTACGCGCTCAACGGCGGTGCGATCCCGGTGTGCGTCGTGTCCAGCCCGGAGAAGGCGGAGATCTGCCGCAAGCTCGGCGCGGAGCTGATCATCGACCGCACCGCCGAGGACTACAAGTTCTGGAAGAACGAGAACGAGCAGGACCCCAAGGAATGGCAGCGGTTCGGCGCGAAGATCCGCGAGCTGACCGGCGGCGACGACCCGGACATCGTGTTCGAGCACCCGGGCCGCGAGACCTTCGGCGCGTCCGTCTACGCCGCGCGCAAGGGCGGCACGATCGTCACCTGCGCGTCGACCTCGGGCTACATGCACCAGTACGACAACCGGTACCTGTGGATGAACCTCAAGCGGATCATCGGCTCGCACTTCGCGAACTACCGCGAATCGTGGGAGGCCAACCGGCTGATCGCGAAGGGTCTCATCCACCCGACGCTGTCGAAGACGTACTCGCTCGAGGAGACCGGCCAGGCCGCCCTTGACGTGCACCGCAACGCGCACCAGGGCAAGGTCGGCGTGCTCGCCCTCGCCCCGGAAGAAGGGCTCGGCGTCCGCGACGAGGAACTGCGCGCCAAGCACCTCGACGGAATCAACGCGTTCCGCGGCGCGTGAGGGCAGACCACCTGCCTCTTCGGTCCGGCCGCTCGCCGCACGAGCGGCCGGACCCCGTGGGTGCTCACCCGTCCGTGACCGCGGAGCGACTACGGTGGTGGCATGAGTCTTGGCGATGAACGCGAACTCGTGCCGCTGGGAGCCGGCTTCGACGTAGCGAAGCGGGGGTACGCCCGAGCGCAGGTCGACGAGCACCTCGAACGGCTCGACGGCGACCTGAAGATGCTCACCGCCGACCGCGACGCCGCCATCGCCCAGTCCGGCGACCTGGCCAGGCAGCTGGAGGTCGCGCGCGGCGAGATCGCCGATCTCCGCGGTCAGGTCGACCGGCTCGCGCAGCCGCCGACGAGCGTCGAGGGCCTGTCCGAGCGCCTCCAGCGGATGCTGCGGCTGGCGCAGGACGAGGCCGCCGACACGCGGGCCCGCGCCGAGGCCGAAGCCGGCCACATCCGGGCCAAGGCGGAGACCGACGCGAGCGCCATGCGCGCCCGGTACGAGCAGCTGCTCACCGAACTCGACCTGCGCCGCAAGGAAATGGAAGCCGAGCACCGCAAGGTGCTCGAGGACGCGCGCGCCGAGGCCAAGCGGATCACCGACGAGGCCGAGGCCGAGCGCAAGAAGCTCGACGCGGAGTCCGAGGCCCGCCGCACGCAGGTCGAGGAAGACTTCGAGATCGCCATGGCCACCCGCCGCGCCGAGGCGATGCGCGTGCTGGCCGAGCAGGAGGCGGCCAGCAAGGCCGAGGCCGAGCGCCGGGTCCGCGAGGCCGCCGAGGACGCGGCCGCGATCCGCGCCAAGGTGCTCGAAGAGGAGACGGCCGCGAAGACCGACATCGACCGTCGCCAGCGCGAATCGGTCGCCGACGCGAACAAGCGCCGCCAGGACTCGATCACCGAGGCCAACGCGCGCCTCGCGGAAGCGGCCGACGAGGCCCGCCGCCGCGTCCGCACCGCCACCGACGAGTCCAACCGCCGGATCACCCAGGCCAACGAGCGGGTCGAGGCCCTGCGCACGGTCCGGGCGAGCCTGGCCGAGCAGGTCCGGTCGGCGCGCACCGTGCTGGCCGAGGCGCAGCACGTGCTCGGCGAAACCGACGGCGCCGTTCCCGCGGACATCAAGGCCGCGGTCGACGAGGCCAACGGGTCCGGGCCGAAGTCCGCCGCGAACGGCTCGCAGACCGGCGCCGCCACGGCCGCGCAGAGCGGCAAGTCCAGCGCGTCCGGGCAGAACTCCGCTGGTCAGGGCACCAAGAACGCCCCCGCGAACAGCGGAAAGCCCGCGGTGAGCCGCGACGTCGAGCAGACCGTCCGGCTGCGGACTTCCGACGTGCCCAAGCCGCAGCCGCAACCGCGCCCGGCGGGAAAACCGACTGGCGAGTAACCTTCCCCCGCGAAGGGGCCGCGCCGCCCCGCTGACCGATTCGCCGGGAGGTTGTGGATGGCTGTCTATCGGACTGTGGTGGTGGGCACGGACGGGTCCGACTCGTCCTTCGCCGCGGTGGACAAAGCCGCCGGGGTGGCTGGCGACGCAGGGGCGACGCTCGTCGTCGTCTGCGCGTACCACCCGGCAAGCCGCCAAGACGTGGAACGCGCGCAGGACGAGCTCGGCGACGAGGCCTACCAGGTCGTCGGGTCCGCGCCCGCTGAGGACACGCTGCAGTCCGCACGGGACCGCGCGGCGAAGGCCGGTGCCACGAACATCGAAACGGTCGCGCTGGAGGGCCAGCCGGTCGACATGCTGCGGAAGGTCGTGAAGGACCGCAAAGCCGACCTGCTGGTCGTCGGCAACCGCGGCCTGAACACTCTCGCCGGACGGATCCTGGGCTCGGTCCCGGCGGAAGTGGCCCGGAAGTCGGGCGTCGACGTGCTGATCGTGCACACCACCTGAGGCCGTGGCCGATTCTTCCCGGGACCTGCAGCAGCGCCTGGAACGCGCCCTGCTCGGCGGTCCCCGCCGCTACACGAGGCTCGAAGTAGCGAAACGAGCCGGCGTACCCGAAGAACGCTCGCGGCGGCTCTGGCGGGCGCTGGGTTTCGCCACCGTCGAAGACGACGAGATGGTGTTCACCGACGCCGACGTCGAAGCCATGCGCATAGCCGACGGCTTGGTGAGCTCCGGCCTAGTCGCCCCCGGCATGGAAGTCGCGGTGACCCGTGCCCTCGGCCAGCATCTTTCCCGGCTGGCCGAGTGGCAGGTCCACATGCTGTGGGAGCTGATCACCGACAACCCGGAACTGGCCCGCAGCGACCGCCAAGTCACCCGCCTGGTGGAACGCCTGCTCCCCGAACTGGAGCAGGTCCAAAACTACGTCTGGCGCCGCCACCTGGCCGCCTTCGCGGGCCGCGCCTTCGCCAGCCCAGACGAAGACCTGGAAACGCGCGCCCTGGTGGTCGGCTTCGTGGACATGGTCGGCTACACGCGCTTCACGAGAGAAGCCGACGAAGAAGAACTAACCCAAGTCCTGGACGGCTTCGAATCCCTAGCCACCGAAGTCATCGCCGAACACCACGGCAGAGTCGTGAAAATGATCGGTGACGAAGTCCTCTTCGTCACCGACTCCCCCGCCGACGGCGCGGAAATCGCCCTGACGCTAGCCGAACGCACCGGCGAAGACGGCGGCCTGCCCGCAGTCCGAGCCGGAATGGCGTCAGGCCGGGTGTTGTCCCGCTTCGGGGACGTCTATGGCTCCGTCGTGAACCTGGCCGCCCGACTCACGTCAGCCGCCCGCCCCGGAACCGTGCTGGTAGACCGAGAACTGGCCGGGCAACTGGAGCCGCTGCCGGAGTTCGACCTCCGCACCAGACGCCCCATCGCAGTACGCGGCTACAACCGCCTCCGCCCGTCCGCACTCCGCAGGGCAAAGGACAAGCCCACCGGCCGCTTCGCCTCGTCTCAACAACTGGCTGCGGAAATGCTGGGCCTGGGCGACCCCGCTCCGCCCGAAACCCCGGAACCGGACGACTTCCCGCCCCCCGCTGCTCCACGCAAACGCCGCCGACGCCGCTAAACGTCCGTGAGGGGAACCTTCACGGACTCAGAGTCCCTCAGGGTTCCCCTCACGACCAGCGGTGGTCCGTGAGGGGCCCCTTCACGGACTTAGATTCCCTCAAGGGGCCCTTCACGGACCGCCCCCACTTCCGCGATGCACCCAACGCGGCATTCGGTGCGTCGCATGCACCCAATGCGACATTCGGTGCGTCACATGCACCCAACGCGGCATTCGGTGCGTCACATGCACCCAACGCGGCATTCGGTGCGTCCCGCGCACCCAACGCGGCATTGGTTGCGTCACATGCACCCAATGCCACATTGGGGCGCTAGCCCCAACCCGAAACCGCAGCCGCTGCACCCAACGATCGAGGCACCCAGCCCTCCCCCAACCCCGATACGAAGCCTCCCTGCGGTCTGGGGGTGCTTGTCAAGGCATCTTTCCCGCCTTGACAAGCACCCCCAGACCGTCAGCACAATCAACCTTCGGGGTGCCCCACGCAACCAACGCAGCAATGTCGCCGCCAGGCGACGAGCAATCAAGCGTCAAAATCAACAGTAACCCGCTCAGAAACCGGATGAGACTGACAAGTCAGCACAAAACCAGCCTCCACCTCAGCCTTCTCCAACGCGAAATTCCGCCGCATGTCAACAGAACCCTCAGTCACCCGCGCCCGGCAAGTCCCGCAAACCCCACCCTTGCAAGCAAACGGCAAATCCGGCCGAAACCGCTGCGCCCCATCCAACACCGAAGACTCACGCGGCAAGTTCATCGTCGTAGACCGACCATCCAGCACCAACGTGACCTCAGACGAAGCGCCAGCCACCGCGGGGTCAACATGCTTGACCGGCTCCGGCGGCACATCGTCCACATAGAACAGTTCCTGATGAATCCGCTCCCCAGGAACCCCCAGCGAACCAAGAAGATCCTGCGCAGAGGCGACCATCCCAAACGGCCCGCAAAGCCAAAAATGATCAACATCCTCCACCGGCACGATCGACCCGAACAACGCACTCAGCTTGTCCGCATCCAACCGCCCAGTAAACAACTCGGCCTCGCGGGGTTCACGGGACAATACGTGCACCAGCTCAAGCCGCGCCGGATACCGATCCTTTAAATCAGCCAGATCATCGGCGAACATCACCGTGTCAGTACGCCGATTCCCGTACAGCACAGTCACCGAAGCATCCGGCGTGGCCAGCAGCGAGGCCGCAATAGACAACACCGGCGTGATTCCGGAACCGGCGGCGATCAGGACATGGTGCCCACCAGCAGCAAGATCGGGAGTAAACGACCCGGTCGGCGCGGAAACCTCAACAGTGTCCCCAGAACGAACCTCATTGACCAGCCACGACGAGAAGACGCCGTCCGGCACGAGACGCACCCCAACCCGAGGCCGCGCCCCGGCCGGGGCGCAGATGGAGTACGACCGCCGCTCATCCCGTCCGTCCACCATCCGCCGCAGCGTGAGCGACTGCCCAGGCGCGAAGGCATAGACCGACGCAAGCTCGGAAGGCACGTCGAAGGTAACGGCCACGGCATCGTCACAAAGCCGCTCAACCTCAGCCACCCGCAACGGATGGAACCCGGTACGACGGGAAACGGTGGCAGTCACTCAAATCTCCTTGACGTGTTCGAACGGCTCCCAGCAAGACCGGCACCGCCGCAACGCTTTGCACGCAGTAGCACTGAACCGAGACTGCTCTTCCGTATCCAAAGACCCGCAATGCGGACAAGCAACCCGCCGCACAGAAGGCCCGAGCGTCAACGGAATCGGCCCGGCAACCCGCTGAGGCGCAGACCCAGGCGGGGCGATCCCAGCCTCAGCAAGCTTCCGCCGCCCGTCCGCACTGATCCAATCCGAGGTCCAAGCCGGTTCCAGCACAGTGCGAATATCAATCTCGACATACCCAGCACCACGCAACGCGTGCTCCAGGTCGTCCCGCATGGTGTCCATAGCCGGACAACCGGTATAAGTCGGCGTAATAGAAACCGTAACCCGACCGTCCTCTTCGGACACCTCGCGCAGCACCCCGAGATCCGCGAGCGTCAGCATCGGCAACTCGGGATCAGTGACCGTGGAAGCCACCGCAATGGCGGTCACCACGACGCCCCAGGCATAGCCCGAGCCACACTCTGCAACTCAGCCAGCAAGAAGCCAATCTGCTCCGTATGCACCCCGTCGCGCCCAGTACGACCTGAAACCCCAGCAATAGCCCCGATCTCCGGCCGCTCCAAGGTTGCCGCAGCCAACGCCTGATCCACCACAGCATCGAACTCCGGCCGCAGCAAAGCGACATTCGCCAACTCGACCGGATGCGTCGAGAACAACTCCTCGACATACGGCCACACCGCGGCCAGCCCCTCAGCCATCCGCTCCCGCGACAGCGGCGTCCCATCCCCCAACCGCACGAGCCACTGCGCGGCATAATCCCGGTGATAGGCCAATTCCTTGACGCCCTTGGCAGCGATAGCCGCCAGCACCGGATCCACACTGGACTCCAGCTGCTGGAACAACGCGAGCCGCCAAGTCGAAAACACGAACAGCTGCGCGATCAGATGCCCGAAGTGCCCGCCGCCCAGCTCAGCCAACCGCACGTTCCGGAACTCGTTCTCCGCCCGCAAGAACGCGAACGTGTCCTCAGATCGATCAGTGCCGTCAGCCTTGCCGGAGCGAGCAAGCAACAACCGCGCTTGGCCCAGCAGATCGAGGCCGATGTTGGCGATCGCGACCTCATCCTCGAGCTCCGGCGCATTGCTGACCCACTCCTGCAGCCGGTGCGAGAAGATCAACGCGTCATCACCCAGCATCAGGCAAAACGCGGCCAGTTGCGCACCGTCCACTCCGGACGGCACCGAGGTGTCCACACCGGACAGCGGATCAGCGAATCCAGTGCCGAAAGCCCACCGGGCGTCGTTGTCCTCGGTGATGGCTTCGTAGACGTTATCGAAGGACACAGCAAGACATCCCTTACATGTGGGGAACGTTGTCGGGAATGTCGTAGAACGTCGGGTGCCGGTACACCTTGTCCCCGCTGGGCGCGAAGAACGGATCCTTCTCGTCCGGCGACGACGCGGTGATGTCCGAGGCGCGAACGACCCAGATCGACACACCCTCGTTGCGGCGCGTGTAGAGATCGCGCGCGTGGTGCAGCGCCATCTCGTCGTCCGCCGCGTGCAGCGAGCCCACGTGCACGTGGTTCAGCCCCCGCTTACCGCGGACGAAAACCTCGTACAACGGCCAGTCGTGCTTCATGCCGAAACCTCTTTCTTGGCCGCGTGCGCCGCCGCAGCTTCCCTTACCCAGGCACCGTTGTCGTGTGCCCGCCGACGGTGCGCGATGCGCTCCGCGTTGCACGGGCCGTTGCCCTTGAGCACGTTCTTGAACTCGTCCCAGTCGACCGCGCCGAAGTCGTAGTGCTCGCGCGAGTCGTTCCACTTCAGCTCCGGGTCCGGGAAGGTCACGCCGAGCGCCTCGGCCTGCGGCACGGACATGTCGACAAAGCGCTGCCGCAGCTCGTCGTTGGTGTGCCGCTTGACCTTCCACGCCATCGACTGCGCGGTGTTGGGCGAATCCGCGTCCGGCGGGCCGAACATCATCAGCGACGGCCACCACCAGCGGTTCACCGCCTCCTGCACCATTTCCCGCTGCTGCTGGGTGCCCCGCATCATGGTCATCAGTAGCTCGTAGCCCTGCCGCTGGTGGAAGGACTCCTCCTTGCAGATCCGGATCATCGCCCGCGCGTACGGCCCGTACGACGACCGGCACAGCGGCACCTGGTTGCAGATTGCCGCGCCATCCACCAGCCAGCCGATCACGCCGACGTCGGCGAAGGTCAGCGTCGGGTAGTTGAAGATCGACGAGTACTTCTGCCGGCCGGTGATGAGCTTGTCGGTGAGGTCCGCGCGGTCCGCGCCGAGCGTCGCCGCCGCGGAGTACAGGTACAGCCCGTGACCCGCCTCGTCCTGCACCTTCGCGAGCAGGATCGCCTTGCGCCGCAACGAAGGCGCGCGCGTGATCCAGTTGCCCTCCGGCTGCATGCCGATGATCTCCGAATGCGCGTGCTGCGCGATCTGGCGGATCATCGTCTTGCGGTAGCCCTCGGGGATCCAGTCGCGCGGTTCGATGCGCTGGTCCCGTTCGATGGTGCGCTCGAAAAGGGCTTCCAGTTCGGGCTCTGCCACAGCGGTCACGGCTGCTCCTTCGAGACAAGGGTGAGCACGTCGTACTTCGCGACCGAGTCGCCGTCCTGGTTGGTGACGTCGGCGTCCCAGCGGACTTCGCCGTACTCCTGGTCGATCCGCGGCGTGATCTGCTTGGCCGTCAAGGTGACCGTCAGCGCGTCGTCGACCTTCACCGGTGTGAGGAAGCGCAGGTTCTCCAGGCCGTAGTTCGCCAGCACCGGGCCCGGCTCAGGTGACACGAACAGGCCCGCGGCGAACGAGACGACCAGGTAGCCGTGGGCCACGATGCCGCCGAACAGCGGGTTCGCCGCAGCGGCCGCTTCGTCGGTGTGCGCGTAGAAGGTGTCGCCGGTGAAGTCGGCGAAGTGGTCGATGTCGGCGCGCGTGACGGTGCGCGGACCGGCCACCACCGAGTCGCCGACCTTCAGCTCAGCCAACGACTTCCGGAACGGGTGCACGTCGTCCTCGGTCCGCGGACCGCCCTCGACCCACCGGCCGGTGACGGCACCGAGCACCGTCGGGCTGCCCTGCACCGCCGTGCGCTGCATGTGGTGCAGCACGCCGCGGATACCGCCCATTTCCTCGCCGCCGCCCGCGCGACCGGGGCCGCCGTGGACCAGTTGCGGCATCGGCGAACCGTGCCCGGTGGATTCCTTCGCGTCTTCGCTGTCGAGCACGAGCAGCCGGCCGTGGTACGGCGCGACGCCCAACACGATCTCGCGGGCGAACACCGGGTCGCCGGTCACGACCGACCCGGCCAGGCTGCCGCCGCCGCGCGCCGCGAACTCGATGACCTGTTTGACCGACGTGTACGGCATCAGCGTGGACACCGGGCCGAACGCCTCGACCTCGTGCGGCTCCGCCCGTTCCGGGTCGGCCTTGAGCAGGATCGGCGAGATGAACGCGCCGGTCGCCTCGTCGCCGTCCACGACGTCGACGTGCTCCGGGTCGCCGAAGACGATGCTGCCCGCGTCGAGCAGGGCCTTCAGCGAACGGCGTACCTCCTCGCGCTGCTCCAGGCTGGCCAGCGCGCCCATCCGGACACCCTCGGCGTTCGGATTGCCGACAGTCACCTTCGCGAGCCGAGCGCTGACGGCTTCGGCGACGTCATCGAGCATTTCCGCCGGGACGAACGCGCGGCGGATCGCGGTGCACTTCTGGCCCGCCTTCACCGTCATCTCGGTGGTCAGCTGCTTGACGAAGAGGTCGAACTCCGGCGTGGACGGCCGGGCGTCCGGGGCGAGGATCGAGCAGTTCAGCGAGTCGGCCTCGGCGTTGAACCGCACGGAGTTCCGCACGATCGCCGGGTGCGCGCGCAGCTTCTGCGCGGTGGACGCGGAACCGGTGAACGACACCAGGTCCTGCGCGGTGACGTGGTCGAGCAGGTCGCCGACGCTGCCCGCGACGAACTGCACCGTGCCCTCAGGCAGAATTCCGGATTCGACGATCAGCTCCACGAGCCGCGCGGTCAGGTACGCGGTCTGGCTGGCCGGCTTGATCAGGCTCGGCACCCCGGCGAGGAACGCGGGCGCGAACTTCTCCAGCGGACCCCACACCGGGAAGTTGAAGGCGTTGATCTGGACCGCGACGCCCTGCAGCGGCGTGGCGATGTGCTGCGCGACGAACGTGCCGCCGCGGCTCAGCGGCTCGACCGCGCCGTCGACGTACACGGTGTCGTTCGGCAGTTCACGCTTGCCCTTCGAGCCGTAGCTGAACAGGACGCCGATGCCGCCGTCGATGTCGAACTTCGAGTCGCCGAGCGTCGCACCCGTGCGCGCCGACAGCGCGTACAGCTCTTCGCGGTGCTCGCGCAGGTGCGAGGCGAGCGCCTTGAGCAGCGCGGCCCGCTGATGGAACGTCAGCTTCCGCAGCGCCGGACCGCCGACAGTGCGGCCGTAGTCGAGCGCCGCGGCGAAGTCGATCCCTTCCGACGAAATCCGGGCCACTTCCTCCCCGGTCGCCGCGTCGTGCAGCGGGGCGCCCTCGCCAGGCGCCGTGTGCCATCCCCCGGAGACGTAGCTGCGGAGCAGAACCATGCCGACCCTCTCGCCGAATTACCAACCGGACGTTCAGTAATTCGCAGGATAGCCGTTCTCCCCGCTGATCGGAACCCCCGCATTGCTTGACACCGCGCCAGGCGCGGCCTTTACTGGGCTCCAGCCAAGATTACCGGCCGTTCGGTCAGTAAGTCACCATTCCGGAGGGCGAACTCGTGACCCGCAACGCCGCGCACACCATGTTCGACACCGACGAGGCGTCCCGTTCGCTCGGCATCGAACTCGTCGAGGCGGCCGACGGCCGCGCGGTGGCCACGATGAAGGTCACCGAGACGATGGTCAACGGCCACGACATCGCCCACGGCGGTTACGTGTTCCTGCTAGCCGACACCACTTTCGCCCTCGCCTGCAACACGTACGGGCCGGTCACCGTCGCCGCGGGCGCGGAGATCTCGTTCGTCGCCGCCGGAAAACTGGGCGACCACCTCGTCGCGACGGCCGCCGAGCGCACCCGCTACGGCCGCAACGGCATCTACGACGTCACGGTGCACCGGGAAACCCCCGGCGGGCCCGAGGTCGTCGCCGAATTCCGCGGCCGCAGCCGCGTCATCGAGAAGACCCGGGAAGCACAGTGACCCCCACCCTCGCCGAAAACGTCAGCGCCGACGAGCTGGCCTCGCTCCAGCTGGAACGGCTGCAGTGGACCCTGCGGCACGCGTACGAGAACGTCCCGCTGTACCGCAAGAAGTTCGCCGAGGCGGGCGTGCATCCCGACGACTGCCGCGAGCTCGGCGACCTGGCGAAGTTCCCCTTCACCACCAAGGCCGACCTGCGCGACAACTACCCGTTCGGCATGTTCGCCGTGCCGCAGGACCGGATCCGCCGGCTGCACGCGTCGAGCGGCACCACCGGGAAGCCGACCGTCGTCGGCTACACCGAGGACGACCTCGACACCTGGGCCACGGTGATGGCGCGCTCGATCCACGCGGCGGGCGGACGGCCGGGGCACAAGGTGCACGTGGCGTACGGGTACGGCCTGTTCACCGGCGGGCTCGGCGCGCACTACGGCGCGGAAAAGCTCGGCTGCACAGTGATTCCGGCGTCCGGCGGGATGACTGCCCGGCAGGTCCAGCTGATCACCGACTTCAAGCCGGAGATCATCATGATCACGCCGTCGTACATGCTGACGCTGCTCGACGAATTCGAGCGCCAGGGCGTGGATCCGCGGGCCAGCTCGCTGAAGGTGGGCATTTTCGGCGCGGAGCCGTGGACCGAGCAGATGCGGTCCGAGATCGAAGAACGGTTCGCCCTCGACGCGGTCGACATCTACGGCCTGTCCGAGGTGATGGGCCCGGGTGTCGCGCAGGAATGCGCGGAAACCAAGGACGGCCTGCACATCTGGGAGGACCACTTCTTCCCCGAGGTGATCGACCCGTTCACCGACCAGGTGCTGCCCGAGGGCGAACGCGGCGAACTGCTGTTCACCTCGCTGACCAAGCAGGCGCTGCCGATCATCCGCTACCGCACCCGCGACCTGACCCGCCTGCTGCCCGGCACCGCGCGTCCGGCCTTCCGCCGGATGGAGAAGGTGACCGGCCGCAGCGACGACCTCATCATTTTGCGCGGCGTCAACGTTTTCCCCACGCAGATCGAGGAAATCGTCCTGCGAACCGAGGGATTGAGCCCGCACTTCCAGCTGGTCCGCTCGACCCGCGGCCGCCTGGACCACCTCACCGTGCGCGTCGAAGCCCGCGCGGACACGACGGCCGAGGGTCGGTCTTCGGCGGCATCCGCGGTGGCCGCCGGAGTGAAGGACGGTGTCGGCGTAAGCGTTTCGGTGGAGGTCGTGGACCCGGACACGCTGGAGCGCTCGCTCGGCAAGATGCGCCGCGTACTGGACGAACGCTCGTGACGACCCCCGCCCGCCGCGGCCGGCCCGGCTACGACCTGGAGTCGCTGCTCCAGGTCGCGGTCAAGCTGTTCAACGACCGCGGCTACGACGGGACCAGCATGGAGGACCTGTCGCGCAAGCTCGGCATCACGAAATCCGCGATCTACCACCACGTGCCGAGCAAGGAGGAACTGCTGCGGCTGGCGGTGGACCGGGCTTTGGACGGGCTGTTCGAGGTCGCGGAGTCGACGGAAGCGCTCGACGGGCGCGCGATCGACCGTTTGGAGCATCTGGTGCGCGGAAGTGTGCTGGTGCTGGCGGATCGGCTGCCGTTCGTGACGTTGCTGCTGCGGGTGCGGGGCAATACGAAGGCCGAACGGGCGGCGTTGGCGCGGCGGCGCGAGTTCGATCATCTGGTGACGGACCTGGTGAAGCAGGCCGAGGCGGAGGGAGACGTCCGGCCGGACATCGACCCGGCGATCGCGGCGCGGCTGCTGTTCGGCACGGTGAACTCGCTGATCGAGTGGTACCGGCCGCGGCGGGGGTCGTCTCCGGAGGAACTGGCGGACGCGGTGTGCAAGATGGCGTTCGACGGGTTGCGCGCTTGATCCGATTTCGTGCTGTGCGTAAGGATTTCTCGCTACGCTGACGGCATGGATCTGGGGGAGATCGGGCGGACTCTGGCAGAACGGCTCCGTGACGCGGTCGGCGACCGACGGTCGGACGCGGTGCTGCAGATCTCGTGGCGTGGCTGGGGAGCCCGGACCGCGGAGTGGCTCGACGAGGAGCCAACGGACGACCCGCACCTGCACGTCAACATCTTCGGAGCGCTCGAGGCCGATTTACCGCGCGGGGTCTACGAGACGCGGCTGCGCCGGGACGGCAGTTACCGGTTCTCGTTCAGCTCCGACGTCGACCTGCTGATCGAGCGCGCCCGCTTCGTGTTCGACCCGGACTTCCGTTACCCGGGGCATCCGTTGCCCGGCATGCCGCGACCGGTGGGCATCGAACCGACCGGGACGCCGACTGATCCGGCGGTACTGCGGGAAGTCGGTGCGCTCGTCGAGGAATTCGCCGAACGGTACACCGCGATCATCGGGCACGCGCCCGACTGGGCTCCCGGAGCCGGCGAGGAAGAAATCGCCGCGGCCGAAGCTCAGATCGGGATCCGGTTGCCGGAAGAGCTGCGCGCGCTCTTCCGCCTGATCGGCCGAGATTCCGGCGAGACCGGGCTGCTCAGCTACTACTCCCACGATTCGCTGGAAAGGCTGGTCGAGGAGTACCACGAGGGCCTGCCCGGCTCGTGCGCCGGAGTCCCCTACGACAGCCCGCTGGAGGACACCGGTCCGGTCTTCGACGCCGACCCGCCGAGGCGGCTCAAGCGCGTCTTCCGCAACGACTGGTGGGTGACCTTCGGCGGCAACCACGGCGGCGAGTACCTCGCGATCGACCTCGACCCGGATGTCGAGGGCCGCTCGGGGCAGGTGCTCGCTTACGGCGACTTTTCCGAAACCCCGCGTCTGGTCGGCTCCTCGGTCACCGAGATGATCGAGGAGGCGTTGCAGGCGCTTCGTGCGGGCAGGTACACCCTGCACGAAGGCGATCACCGGATCGAAGTCCACGCGTCCTTCACCGGTCTCCCGGTCCGAGATCCCGTTGAGAGCGTTCGCAACGGTGCTGCCCCGGCTGAAGCGATCATCGGCATCGAACACCCGGAGCTGGTCCAGGCCTGCTATCTCCGCCACGACGGCGACCTGGACCTGGCAGTGTTCGAGCCGCTCGGCTCGCTGCGCGATATCGGCGTGCGCGGGGCGAAAACCGTGACCGTCACCGTGTCGAATCTGCCGCTCCTGGAATCCCTCACCATCACCGCCGAACAGACCGACCTGAACGCGCTCTCCGGTCATCCGACCCTGTGGGACCTCACCCTCAGCGGTCTCACCCACCCCGTCGACCTAACCCCGCTGGCCACTCTCCCGAACCTCACCCGGCTCGCCGTCAACGGCCTGGACATCCCGGCAATCGATCACCTCGCCCACCTAAAAGCCCTGCGCATCCTCACCCTCGACGCCAGCCAGCTCACCCGCCTCCTGGCCTCCGGCAACCGCCTCCCCCAGCTGGCCGCCCTCACTATCTCCGGCCGCGTCCTGCTGCCCGAAGCAGTCGAATTCCTCCGTCAGCTCCGCGGCACCGACGTCCACCTCGAAGAGTTCACCGGCTCGCTCAGCCCGTCCGTTTGACCCGTTTATCGCCACACGGCTGTGAAATCGGCGTCCGGTATCGCCGTCAGAAAGTCGGCCGCGGCGAATGCCTCGCCCGGGGCCAGCGCGCCCGAGCCGCGGTACCTGCCGTCGAGGAGCCGGACTGTGGCTTCGGCCAAGATCGGTGCGGTCGTGGCGTAGATGTCGCGCCCGGTAGCGGTGGCGCGGCGAGTCTCAGTACCGGAGCCGACGGTGACTTCGACGGCGAAGCGTTGCGCCGAGCGTCCGTGCTCGTCGTGGGCTTGCGGGGCCGGGGTGTCCGGGTCGCGGAGGTCGTCGAGCGGGGCGGTGTTCAGCCAGGAGCGCAGGGTTCCCACCTTGAGATGCCGGTCGATGGTGACCGCCTCCGAGAACGGAAGCTCCACAGTGGACTGTGCGCCGATCGGCTCCGGGAAGTCCCATTCGCCGGTCGCCGGGCCGGAGATCGGGACGAGGACGCCGTCGCGGATGACCAGCCGGGTCGCGGTGTTGCGGGCGCCGGTGACCCGGGTTCCCTCCGTGGGCCACCACCGGTCGAGTCCGATGGCGATCTCGACCTCGGCAGCGGTCGTCTCGGGACCGAGTACGGCGGTGAGCAGCAAATCGGCCAGCCCGCCGTAGAACGCCATGGCGGGCATGACGACGGTCCCGGCCGAGCGGGCAGATGCGTCGAGCTCGCGGTAGAGCTGCTGGACGGCGGGCTGCTCAGCGGTGACGTCCAGGTAGTGGGTGCCGGTTTCGACCGCTGCCGTCGCGAGCGGGAGCGCGGTGTCCAGGAACGGGCCGGCGCAGTTGATCACCACCGCGACGTCGTTGAGGAGCGCCCGCAAACCGGGGCCGTCGTCGATGCTTGCCGCGCGCCGGTCAAGATCCGCGAACTGCTGGAGGCGCGAGAGACTGCGCCCCGCGACGATCGGCTGAAGACCGCGTCGCAGCAACTCGTCGACCACGAACTTTCCGGTGTGGCCGCTGGCGCCGTAGACCAGGACACGCTGGGAATCTGTCATAAAGCTGATTCTGGACACTCTCGCGCGCCACTCGTGAGTGTCTGAAAGGACGAGTTGCGTACAGTATCGGACATGCCTCGACTGGTGCTCGTCCTGCACGAGCACGCGATGCTGTACGAGGTCGCGATCGCGGCCGAAGTCTTCGGCGTCGACCGATCGGAGCTCTCCCCCGGCGGCGCCTGGTACGACGTCGTCGTGGCCTGCCCGGACCGGTCGCCGCGGCACTGGCTGCCGCAGCTGCCCTCGATCGGCGTCTCGGAGATCGGCGTAGCCGCCGCCGACCTGATCGTGGTCCCCTCCACGGATTCGCCCGGCGAGGAGATCGATCCGGCGCTCGCGGCCGCGCTCCGGGAGGCGCACGCGAACGGGGTCCGGATCGCGGCCCTGTGCACCGGCTCGTTCGTCCTGGCCGAGGCGGGACTGCTGGACGGCCGGATCGCGACCACCCACTGGATGCACGCCGACGACCTGGCCCGCCGCTATCCGCGCGTGAAGGTGCGCTCCGACGTGCTCTACGTCGACGAGGGCGACATCCTGACCTCCGCGGGCAAAACGGCCGCCCTGGACCTGTGCTTGCACCTGGTGCGCCGCGACCTTGGCGCCGCGGTCGCCAACGACCTCGGCCGCCGCCTGGTCGTCCCGCCGCACCGGCACGGCGGCCAGGCGCAATTCGTGTCCCCGCCGCCGTCCCCGGAAGGTTCCGCCCTGGCGCGCACCGCGGAGTGGGCACGGTCCCGGCTGGACCGACCGCTCACGGTCGCCGACCTCGCGCGCCACGCCGGTCTCAGCTCCCGGCAACTCGCCCGCCGGATGCGCGCCGAATTCGGCTCCGCCCCGCTGAACTGGCTGCACCGGCAACGCCTCGCCCGCGCACAGGAACTGCTCGAACGCACCGACTCCCCGGTCGAGCAGATCGCCGCGAGCTGCGGGATGGGCAGCGCCGCCACCCTCCGCCGCCACTTCCGCGACGCACTCGGCGTCTCGCCCTCCGAATACCGCGCGACGTTCCGGCTGGCCTAAGGCGCTTCCCTCCAAGCCGGAGCAGGCATAGTCACCACGAACCCCGTACTCCGCCCCAAATCGTCCAGCAGCCAGCCCATCCGCTTGACCGTCCGCAGGATCAGCGCCGAATCCACCACCGACAGCGGCGCCAGATCCTGCTCCAGGTGCTCCTGCATCCGCATCGACTCCTCGATCGAGCGCATCCACGTGGTCACCAACAGATTCGCCGGACCGGGCAAACTCGCCATCTGCCGCACGGTCGGGTTGGCCCGCAACCGATCCACGCACGTCGACACGTGCGCCACCGGCACCTGGCACCACCAGTTCACGACAATCGGCGACGGCGTCAGCCCCTGCGCGATCTCGCAGCGGAACGTCAACGCGTCGGCGCTCAACAGGTGTCCGAGCTGTCGGCGGACAGTCGACACGGGGCGTCCGGTGATCCGCGCAAGGTCGGCCGCGCTGCGTCGGCCGTCCTCACCAAGGGCGACGGTCAGCGGGGCGTAAGGCTCTTCCCACGGCTGCAGCTTGGCCAGCCGCCCGCCGCCGATAGAGGGCAGTTGCGACAGGGCCTGCACGCGACGTCGGTCCAGCGCGCCGACTCGCCATGAGCTGCCTTCGACGTGCAGCCGCGACGCGAGGTGCGAGCGCGTGTTGAGCACGCCGGGCAGGCTGGGGATCGCGTCGAGCAGCAGGGCGGACAGGTCACGCAGGCCGAGACCGAAGACCGTCAGCACCAGGCTGTACTCGCGCGAAGCCTCCTCGATGCTGGCCACCGAAGGCCACGTCGACAGCTCCCGGATCAGCTCGCGCACCTGGCCGCTCGCGCAGCGGATTTCCACGTACGCCGCCTGCACCTGATAAAGCCCGGGCACGTGCGGATACGCCGTCACCCAGGCCGCTCCCCCGTCGCGCAGCCGCTCCCAGCGCCGCGCCAGCGTCACCGGGGAGGAGTCGAGGGCCACGGCCAGTTGCGTCCAGGTGGCGCGGGGGCGCAGTTGCAGTGCGTGGATGAGCGAAAAGTCTTCCTCCTCCAGTGAGTCGATCATTATTTCTTCTCCAGAGGGCCATCCTGCGAGCGATTCCGACAACTCTAACCCGATATCGGGCGTCAGTTCGCACACTCGACCACCAAGACGCCCGTTCCCCGACGAAGAGGAGCCGAGCCGGTGGACCTCCACGAAGACGCCCGCAGCCAGCAGGACGACCTGGCCCGGCTGCGCCGCGACCTGCACCGCGAACCCGAGATCGGTCTCGACCTCCCGCGCACCCAGGAACGGGTGCTGCGCGAACTCGACGGGCTCGGCCTGGAGGTCTCCACCGGCACCGATACGACGTCGGTGACCGCAGTGCTTCGCGGCAAAGGCTCCGCCCGGGATTCGGCTCAGCCGCGCACGGTCCTGCTGCGCGCCGACATGGACGCGCTTCCGGTGCAGGAGGCGACGGGCCTCGACTTCGCCGCTACCAACGGCGCGATGCACGCGTGCGGCCACGACCTGCACACGACGTCGCTGGTCGGCGCGGCGCGGCTGCTGCACACGCACCGCGACCGGATCAACGGCGACGTCGTCCTGATGTTCCAGCCCGGTGAGGAAGGCTGGGACGGCGCGGGCGTAATGCTGAAGGAAGGCGTGCTCGACGCCGCTGGCCGACGCGTCGACGCCGCGTACGGGCTGCATGTTTTCTCGTCGATGCTGCCCAGCGGCCAGTTCGCGAGCCGTCCCGGGACGCTGATGTCCGCTTCGCACAAGCTGCTCGTCACCGTGCACGGCGAAGGCGGCCACGGCTCGATGCCGCACCGCGCCAAGGACCCGATCTCCGCTGCGGCAGCGATGATTACCGCGCTGCAGACCATGATCACGAGGCGGCTGGACATCTTCGACCCGGCTGTGCTCACCGTCGGCGTCATCCGCGGCGGCACCAAGCGCAACGTCATCCCCGCGACCGCCGAGTTCGAGGCCACCGTCCGGTGCTTCTCCGACGACACCGCCGCCCTGCTGGACACCACCATCCGCGAGACGATCGACGGTGTCGCGCGGGCGAACGGCGTCACCGCGGACGTCGTGTTCGAGAACGAATATCCCGTGACCGTAACGGATGTCGACGAGACGGCGTTCGGAGCCGAGGTCGTCCGCGAGACGATCGGCGAGCAGTACTACACCGAATTGCCCAATCCGGTCGCCGGTTCCGAGGACTTCTCCCGCGTGCTCGCCGCGGTGCCGGGCACGTTCCTCGGCCTCGGCGCGCTGATGCCGGGCCTCGAACCGCACACCGCGCCCAACAACCACAGTCCGTACGCCGATTTCGACCCGTCCGTGCTGTCCCGTGCCGCGACCGTCTACGCAGAACTCGCCGTTCGCCGTCTCGACCGTTTCGCCGAAGGAGCAATGCGATGACTTCTGTGGTCCCAGATCGTCGCCGCACCCTCTTCGGGCTCGGTGCCGGCAACGCGATGGAATGGTTCGACTGGAACGTCTACGCCACCTTCGCGTCCTTCTTCGCCGCGCAGTTCTTCAACGCCCATAGCGCGGTTTCGGCCCTGCTGAGCACGCTGGCGGTGTTCGCGGTCGGGTTCGCCGCGCGGCCGGTCGGCGGCTGGGTCTTCGGCTGGATCGCCGACCGCAAGGGCCGTCAACTGGCGATGTCGCTGACGGTCGCGATCGCCGCCGCCGGCAGCCTGGTCATCGGCCTTTCCCCGACGTACGGCCAAATCGGCGTGTGGGCGTCGGTGATCCTCGTGGTCGCGCGGCTGGCCCAGGGCCTCGCGCACGGCGGCGAGCTGCCGTCCGCGCAGACCTACATCGCCGAGGTCGCGCCGCCGGCCCGCCGCGGGTTGTGGTCGAGCCTGATCTACTTCTCCGGCACCTGCGGCGTCCTCGTCGGCACGCTGCTGGGCGCGGTTCTCTCCGGCGTCTTGACGCACGAGCAGATGCTGTCCTACGGCTGGCGCATCCCGTTCATCCTCGGCGGCGTCTTCGGGATTTACTCGCTCTACGTGCGGCTTCGCATGCGCGAGACCGAGGTGTTCCAGGCTTCGAAGAAGGACGCGGCGAAGGACAAGGGCCAGATCTGGCAGACGATCAAGCAGAACCCGAAACTGCTCGCACAGGTCGTCGGGCTGACGGTAGGCGCGACGGTCATCTACTACATGTGGGCCGTCGCCGCGCCGTCGTACGCGATCACCGTGCGCGGCGTCGCCCCGACCGGCGCGCTGTGGGCGGGTGTGTTCGCGAACGTCGTGTTCCTGATCGCTCTGCCACTGTGGGGAATGCTGTCCGACCGCATCGGCCGCAAACCGGTGCTGTTCATCGCGATCGCGGGCCTGCTCGTGCTGAGCTTCCCGCTGAACGCGATGGTCGGGCACGAGGCGTGGCAGCTGTTCGTGGCGATGTCGATCGCGCTGGTGTTCATGGCCGGGTTCTCCTCCATCGGCCCGGCCGTCTATGCGGAGATCTTCCCGACCCGCATCCGAGCGGTCGGCGTCGGCGTGCCGTACTCGATCGCGGTCGCGGCGTTCGGCGGCACGGCCCCGTACTTGCAGACGCTGTTCGCCGGGAACGGGCATCCGTCGCTGTTCGTCATTTACGGGATCGTGCTGATGGTGATCAGTGCGCTGGTCGTGTTCACGCTTCCGGAGACCCGGGGCGTCGACCTGCGGGAGAAGGCGGAGACGGCCGACCGGGCGGTCACCGGATCAGGAGCGTAAGGCCGGGTAGGGCTTCAGCGTGATGGCGTTCGCCGAGCGCTGAAGCCCGCCCAGCATCCGTTGCCGGCCTGGCAGGTGCGGCAATGCGCGCATGATCGCGTTGCGCACCCGGATGCCGTTCCGGGTCCGCGGGGCGAAACCCCTGGCCCCGCCGGGCGGGCGTTTCCGGTTCGCCGCCACGTAGTCCCGCATCTCGTCGGCGTAGCTGGCGAAGGCCGCTCGCGGGTCGTCCATAGTGGACAGTTCACCCGCGAGGACGTACGCGCCGACGACAGCCAGGCTGGTCCCCATGCCGAGCGAACCGCCGAAGGCCGAATCGCCGAGCAGGACCGTGCGGCCGCGGTGCCAATCCGTCAGCTGGACCTCCCTGGTGCGGGCGAAGTACAGGTCGTCCGGCAGCTGGTCGAGCAGGGCGGGAATCTCCCACCCGGCGCCAGCGAACACCTCGGCCAGCGCGGCGGCCGGGTCTTCCCTCGACGAAAGCGGTTCCGGCGAAACGAAACCGAGCATGGCGCAGCATTCGCCGGACGTGCCCAGCGGGTACAGCATGACGGCGCGGCCGCCGACCCCGTTGCCCGCGGGCAGGTTGTAAATCACCTCCCAGCCGGCCAGGTCGAGCTGGGTGCGGGCAGGGAAGTACGCGACGTCATAACCGAGGTCGCGCACTGATTTCGGGCCGAAAACCATGGCCCGCACACCGGATCCGATGCCGTCCGCGCCGACCACGACGTCGAACGTCCGCGCGGGGCCGTGAGTGAAGGTCACGCGAATCCCTTCGGATTCCTCGGTCAGCGCGGTGATTTCGGTGCCGTATTCGATTTCAGAGTCTGCGGCGTCGTGCAGGATCCGTATCAGATCGCCGCGCAGGATCTCTAGGTCCGCGACCACTCCGCCAGAATCGCCGAAAGCATCCGCGGACATTTCGGCCACCCGACGGCCTTGTTCGTCGAGCCAGGCGATGCCGCGCGTGCCGGTGTGCGCGGCACGGACCTCGTCCATCAGCCCCATGCGGTCGATCACCTCGCGGGCCGTGCCGCGAATGTCGATCGCCTGGCCGCCGGCGCGCAACGCGGGTGCGCGCTCGACCAGAGTCGGGTGAAAACCGTACTGCCGCAGCCAGTACGCGAGAGAAAGCCCGGCAACGCCCGCGCCGGAGATCAAAACAGTGCGCATGGGCAAACCGTACGAGCGTTTCTCCGTTCACGTACCTTTGCTCTAGTGCAGTTCTTCTCCGTTGCCGGAGGAGCTGTGGGAGCACTAGTGCACTGGGGAGTCGATGGATCCTGCGCCGTACCAGCGGATCGTGGCCGAGATCCGCGACCGCATCACGAGCGGACGGTTGCGGCCGGGCGACCGCGCGCCCTCGACCCGGCAGATCACCCGGGAATGGGGCGTCGCGATGGCTACCGCGACGAAGGTCATCGCCGAACTGCGCGGGCTGGGGCTGGTCGACACCAAACCGGGCGCCGGAACCGTCGTGCGGTCCGGCGAGCGGCAGCGGGAACCGGAGCTGAGCCGCGACCGGATCGTGCGCGCCGCGATCGGGATCGCCGACGCGGACGGGCTGCCCGCGGTGTCGATGCGCCGGATCGCCACCGAACTCGGCGCCGCGACGATGTCGCTGCACCGGCACGTCGGAGACAAGGACGAACTGGTGCATCTGATGGCCGACACAGTGGCAGGCGAAGCGATCCGCCGGGAACCGCCGGTCCCGTGGCGGGCTTGCCTGGAAACCACCGTCCGTCTCTTGTGGACAGTCTGCAGGCGGCATCCGTGGGTGGCCGAGGCACTGTCCATGACCCGGCCCCGTCCCACGCCGAATCTGATGCGGTACTCCGAGTGGGTGCTGGCCGCCCTGCGCCGCGCCGGACTGCCCGCCGAAGAGCTGCTTCTGGTCCACCTCACCCTCTTCGGCCACGTCCGCGGCCTGGGGCTGACCTGGCAGTCGGAGGCGTGGGCCCGCCAGGACACCGGCGTCGCGAACGACGAATGGCTCGACGACCATGAGGCCGAGTTCCGGCGGATCGGCGCGACCGGCCGCTACCCCGCCCTGGACTACACGACCGCCCAGCCGGTCAGCCAAGACCTGGACCAGACCTTCGAATACGGCCTGCGCCTGCTCCTGGACGGCGTCGAACGGCGGCTGGGAAGTCCGTGAAGGGAACCCTGAGGGACTCTGATTCCCCCAGGGTTCCCCTCACGGACTTCTCGGCGGGTTCAGCTGTCCGCCTGGGTTTCGCCCAGTTGCCACCACAGCGCCGCCCGCAGCTGTTCGATCAGCGCCTCGTCGTCCTCCTCGCTCGGCTCGGCTCCCAGCGGGATCCACCGCTCCCCCACCAGTTCGCCGTCGTCGTAGCTGCTGATCAGTATCCCCGGATACGACACCGTCAGCTCGTCCTCCGGGCAGCCGGTCGCGCACGGCCGGTCGTCCATCCGGACGTGCCGGTAGTGCAACCGCACCCCGACCCACCGGCCGGGCGGCCGCGGCTGCTGGTCCGTGCCGTTCATCGCCCGCTCCCGCTCGCCCCACGTCCCCCGGCTGAAGGTCGCGGCCGGGGCGGCCGGAGTTACCGGCCGGTTGTTCCGGTTGGGTAACGGCATCCGGTGACAGCATCGCGACGCGGTCCGCACCGTGTTGACAACGACCTCGCCCGGCGGCGAGGCTGGCCCGGTGAGCAGCGGACCCCGGCGGCGGCTGGACCCCGCGCAGCGCCGGGCCGAGATCCTCGCCGCGGCCCGGCGGTGCTTCGGCGCGGGCAGCTACTCCTCGGTGTCCACTTCGGACATCGCGGCGGCGGCCGGGGTCGCCCGGCCGCTGATCAACCACTATTTCGGCGGCAAACGCGAGCTGTACCTCGAAGTGGTGCGGCAGATGACGATCGTGCCCGCCCCGGTCGTCGACGCGCTGCCCGACGGCCCGCCCCGGCTCCGGCTGGAGATCGGCATCGACCGGTGGATCGACGTCGTGGAGCGCAACCGAGACGCCTGGCTCACGGTGATCGACGCGGCGCACGACCCGGAGGTCGAGCGGATCATGCGGGAGGCCGACGAGATCGCCGCCGACCGCGTGCTCGCCGCCGCCCAGCTGCCCGCGAACGGACATCCGCAGCTGCGGGCGATGATCCGCGCCTACGGCGGGATGCTGCGCGCCGCATCCCGGGAATGGCTGGTCCGCGGCACGCTCGAACGGGCCGAACTGCGCGCGTTCCTCGTGGAATCGCTGGTGCAACTACTGGAAACCACCTATCCGGCCGTACTGGCGCAGCAAACCTCCGGAACGGGCACCACCGGCTGAACCGCTCGACGACGGAACGCGGGCAGGATCGTCACAACCGCGGCCACGGCCATCGCGGCGCCGAGGACGATCGGCGCGCGCAGGCCGTACGGCTCGATCAGGCTGGCGCCGACGGACGAGCCGAGCATGACCCCGAGCGTGATGAACGACGAGTGCACCGTGTTGACCAGCGGACTGGTGTTCCCCGCCCGCTGCACTCGCACCGCCATCGCGGGGTTCATCGTCACGCCAGCCAGGCCGACCGCGAACATGAACACCAGCGCCGCCGCGGGCACATCCGTGAACAGTGCGAAGCCGGTGAGGAAGACCGCGTTGAGGATGGTGCCGACGACGAGCGTCGCCACGGTGTGCCGGTCGGCGAGCCTGCCGACGACGCTGTTGCCGATGACCGTGGCCGCGCCGTAGCCGAGCAGCAGCAGCGGGACCGTGTCCGGCGAGAACCCGCTGAGCTGGGTAAGGATCGGAGTGAAGAAGCTGAACGCGGAAAACGTCGCGCCGATGATCAGCGTGCTGGAGACGAGCGCGAGAATCAGCTTCGGACGGCGGAAAACGCGCAAGTCCGCGGTTTCCCGCTGCTGAGCCTGCCCGGCATCGCGCACCTGGAACTGAGTCAGCAGCGCGGCGAGGACGGTCAGCAGGGTGATCGTCCAGAACGCCGCCCGCCAGCCGAAATGTCCGCCCGCGAAGGTCGCCACCGGCAGCCCGAGCAGGGTGCCGAGCATCAGTCCGTTCATCGCGACGCCGATCGCCCGGCCCCGCACGCGTTCGTCGACCAGCTGCCCGCACAGGGAAATCGCGATGCCGAAGAAGGCTTGCGACGCGACGCCGCCGATCACGCGGGCAACCACCATCACCGAGTACGTCGTCGCGAGCGCGGCCAGCACGTTGCCCGCCAAGAACACCGCGAAAATAACCATCAACGCCGCTTTCGGCCGGATACGCAGCAACGCCAGCGTCAGCACCGGGCCGCCGACTGCCATCGCGACGGCGAAGACCGTGATGAGGTAGCCGATCCGCGCGACGTCGACACCGAGTCCGGCGGCGAGCTGCGGCATCAGCCCGGCGACGGCGAATTCGCTGGTGACCATGGCGAAAATGCCTGCCGCCAGCACGTAGACCGCGGACGGCACTTGGGGCGCGGACATGGGAGACCCTTTCCTGTAACGATCGGTTCAAAATCCGGTCAGCCTTCAACCGGGAAGGACGGGGGGGGTGTTACGGGCGAAGTGCCCGGGTGGCGGCCTGGACGATGTCGGCCAGCCGAGCCAGCGGTGCGCCGCCCTGGGCGGAGATCCGCAGCCCTGCGACACTGGCGTTCACGTACGCTGCCAAGCCTTCCGCCGGAACCTCAGCGGTGACTTCGCCAGCCGCCTGACCTGCGCGCAACAGGTCGGCCAGCAGGCGCAGCCGGGCGTCGGTGTCGCGGGCGACTTGCTCCAGGAATTCCGCGTTCTCGGTGTCGCCAGCCAGGTCCGCGACGGAATTGACGGCGAGACATCCGCTCGGCGCCCCAGTGCTCGATCGCTCGGCTTCTTCGAGGACCACCTTCGTCAGATAAGCCTCGATTCGCGCCACCGTGTCACCCTTTTTGGCGATCACCTCGGCGGTGGCCTGCGCGGTGGTGTCGAGATAGCGGCCGAGGCATTCCGCGAACAGCGCACCCTTGCTGCCGAAGGTGTTGTACAGGCTGCTGCGGCCGAGACCGGTTGCCTGGCACAGCTCTTCGGCACTGGTCGCGTGAAAGCCCCGCCGCCAGAACAGCTCAGTAGCGGCGGTGAGCACTTGCTCGCGATCGAAGGTGCGTGGTCGAGCCATGCCGTGAGCCTACGACATTGTGTAACGAAATGTCCATAACGGCTATCGGCTGCGGCGGGCGTACGCGGCAGGCGTGGTGCCAGTCCAGCGTTTGAACGCGTAGATGAAGCTCGACGCCTCGGCGTAGCCCAGGCGCAGCGCGACGTCGTCAACGGACAGCACGCCGGTGTCGAGCATTTCCTCGGCGAGCGTCTGACGGACTTCGTCCAGCAACTGGCGGTAGCCGGTGCCCGCCTCGGTCAACCGACGTCGCAGCGTTCGCGCGCTGAGCGTGAGCTGACGGGCGATCTCGTCCATCCCGGCGTCCGCGCCGCCCAGCCGCACCAGCCGTTCCCGCACCAGCTGCGGGACCCCGGATCGCGCGCGGCGACGGGCGACGAGGGCGTCGCACTGCGCGGCACACAACGCGACGGTTTGCTCGTTGGCCTGCGGCAACGGAAGGTTCAGCAGCTCCGGATCGAGGATGACCTGATGCTCGGCCGCCCCGAAAATCGGGCTGACCCCGAAGGCGGTCCGATATGCGTCCACAAAGGACGAAGACGGAAACCGGAACTCCAGCCGTTCCAAGGAGATCTCCGGCAAGAGGTCCCGCATGACGGTGCAGATCGCGGACAGGTCGCGCAGTGCGAGGAAGCGCGCGACGTCTTCGGGGACCCTCGAATCGTCCAGCACCAGGCGGAGTCCGGCGGCGTCCAGCTCGACGTGCGGGATGCAGAAGGTGAACGACAAATCCAGGTACCGCAAGGCGAACACCATCGCGTCGCGCATCGTCGGGCTGCTGATGCAGGCGAAGCCGAAGATCCCGAACGTCGTCGCGTGGTACCGGCAGCCGAGGCTGAGCGCGACGTCGTCACCGGAGCCGACTGTCGACAGCAACGCGCGCACGACGGCCAGTTCCTGCCGAGCGTCGAGCTGCCGGTCCGGCGCGCGCAATTCCTCGACCGGCACGCCGGGCAGCGTGACGCCGTGTTCCTCGGCGAACCGGTGCATGAGCAGCACACTCGCCGTGCCGCGCGGGTAGTCCCAGTCGCGGATGGCGGGTGCGGCTAGCTCGGCCATGGCCGGAATTATGGATCAACCGGCCGCCTTCGCGCCGATCGAGGGCCAAAACTGTCCGGGTTGCTCGTTAAGCTCCCGCCGTGCACCTTTCCCACCGCGTCCTCAACCGCGCGACCCTCGACCGGCAGCTGCTCTTGAAGCCCGCCAAGATGCCGGTTCTCGACGCCGTCACGCATCTCGCCGGGCTGCAAGCGCAAGCGCCGTTCCCGCCGTATTACGCGCTGTGGTGCCGGGTGCCGGGGTTCCAGCCGGACGATCTCGCGAGCCTGCTACTCGACCGCAGCGTGGTGCGGATGGTGCTGATGCGCGGCACGGTGCACCTCGTCCCCGCCGCCGACGCGCTGGCCTGGCGTCCGCTGACGCAGATCGTCATGGACCGCGCCCTGACAGCCGCCAACCAGCACCGGGAGCCGCTGTCCAAGCTCGACCACGACGCCGTGGCTAAGACGACCAGCGAGCTGCTGCGCGAGCGGCCGTATTCGAGCGACCAACTCGGCAAAGCGCTGGTCGAGCACTACCCGGAGACTCCTGCCGCGTCGCTGATGTTCCTGGTCCGCGCCGTCCTGCCGCTCGTGCAGATCCCGCCGCGCGGCATCTGGGGCAAGGCCGGGCAGCCGACCTACCAGGTCGCGGACCACTGGCTCGACGGCGTCGCCGCGCGCGAACCGTCCGCCGCCGAGCTGGTGCGCCGCTATCTCGCCGCGTTCGGTCCGGCCACGGTGGCGGACGTGCAGGCTTGGGCTGGCGTCACGAAGCTCGGCGAGGTGATCGAGGAGATGGACCTGCGCACCTACCTCGATCCCGAAGGCCGCACGCTCTACGACCTGCCGGACGCCACGCTGCCCGACGAGGACACGCCCGCGCCGCCGCGGCTGCTGGGTCCGTTCGACCAGACGCTGCTGTCCTACGCCGACCGCACGCGGATGATCAGCGACGAGCACCGCAAACGCGTGATCACCGTCAACGGCCTGGTCAAAGGCACCCTGCTGGTCGATGGCCGGGTCCGCGGGAGCTGGGAAACCACGACCACGCGCGAGTCAGCGGCAATGGCGCTGACGCCGTTCGAGCGCATCTCGAAGCGCGACACCGCCGCGTTGGAGAGCGCCGGGCGGAAGCTGCTCGCCTGGGCCGAGCCCGGCAAGACGCACGAGGTCCGGCTGATGAGCGAGTAACCGCGTCCGGTGGCCGGAATTCTCGATCGAGTGGCCGTTCGTGCCCTTCCGCACCGGCGGTCGCCTGCGTAGCTTCGGGCTATGGACGACACCCCGTCGGTGCTGGTAGTGGGCACCGGGTTCGGCGGAATCGGTACCGCGATCGAGCTGAAGCGCGCCGGTTTCCCGAACGTCACGATCCTGGAGCGGGCGGCCGAACCGGGCGGCGTGTGGCGCGAGAACACCTACCCCGGCGCGGCCTGCGACATCCCGTCGCCGCTGTATTCGTTCTCGTTCGAGCCCAACCCGGACTGGCCGAAGCGGTACGCGATGCAGCCGGACATCCACGCCTATCTCAAGCACGTGATCGCGAAATACGGCATCGAACCGCACATCCGCTACAGCCGCGAGGTCACGTCCGCGACCTACGAGGACGGCCGCTGGCGGGTCGAGACCGCACAAGGCGAAACCTTCGAGGCAGACGTCTTCGTGCCCGCCGTCGGCCAGCTCTCCCGGCCGGCTTGGCCGTCGATCCCGGGCCGCGAGACCTTTACCGGCGAGGCGTTCCACTCCGCCGAGTGGAACCACGAAATCCCGTTGGCGGGAAAGCGGATCGCGGTGATCGGCACCGGCGCGAGCGCGATCCAGTTCGTGCCGGAGATCCGCAAGGAAGCCGCGCACGTCACCGTCTTCCAGCGCACGCCGCCGTACATCATGGGCAAGAACGACGGCCGCTACAAAGCCTGGCAGAAGCGGCTTTTCCGCCGTCTGCCGAAGACACAGCTGTTCGGTCGCGCCCGGATCTTCCTGCTCGCCGAGTACGCGACCTACGGCATGACGCGATATCCGTTGCTGACCAAGATCTTCGAACTGCGCACCGCTCAGCTGCGCCGCCGCCATCTCAAAGACCGCGCACTGCGCCGCCGAGTGAAGCCGAACTATCCGTTGGGCTGCAAGCGGATCTTGTTCACCAACGACTACCTGCCCGCGCTCGCGCAGCCGAACGTCTCTGTCGAAACATCCTCGATCAAGGAAATCACCCCGCGTGGCATCCGCACCGCGGACGGCGTGGAGCACGAAGCGGACGTGCTGATCTACGGCACCGGTTTCAAGGCGACCGAATTCCTCGGTCCGATGAAGGTGCTCGGCCGCGACGGCCGGTCGCTGTCCGAGGCGTGGCGCGGCGGCGCGCGGGCGTACCTCGGCATGACAGTGCCGGGATTCCCGAACCTGTTCTGCGTGTACGGCCCCAACACCAACCTCGGCGCGGGCTCGATCATCTACATGATCGAGCGGCAAGCGCGCTACCTCCGCCAGGCCGTCGAGCACCTCGCCCGGCCGGACGTGGCGTCGCTGGAGGTACGGGCAGAAGTCGAGGAGCGCTACGACCGCGAGGTGCAAACGCGGCTCTCGCACAGCGTCTGGAGCGGTTGCACAAGCTGGTACCGGCAGGAAAACGGCCGGGTGAGCACCAACTGGCCCGGGCTGGTCACCGAATACGACCGCCGGACCAGGGCACTCGACCCGGCCGACTACCTGGTGCGTTCGATCAGGGCAGGTTCTTCAGGCCCGCGCTGACCGTGTTGGCGAACCCGTACCCGTTCGACGCGTCCCAGTTGATGGACCAGGTCATCGCGCCGCGGAACTCCGGATACGCCGCCGGCGGCTTGAACGAGCTGCAGTCGGTGCCCTTGGCCATGCAGTTCATCGCCGACACCACGTTCGACGGCGACTGGTACCCGCCGCCCGCGGCCGAGCCCGAGGACGGCAGCCCGAACGCGACCTGGTCGGCCCGCAGGCCGCCCTGCAGCTGGATGCACGAAAGCCCGGTGAGGAAGTCGACCGTGCCCTGGGAGTAGACGTTCCCGTTGCAGCCGAGCATCGCGCCCGAGTTGTAGTACTGCATGTTGACGACGGTCAGGATGTCCTTGACGTTCAGCGCCAGCTGGAAGTAGCCGCCCTGGGTGGACTGCATGTCGATCGTCTGCGGCGCCATGGTGATCACCGAGCCGCCGCCGTCGTGGATGCTGCGCAGCGCCTGTCCCATGTAGGTGGCGTTGATGCCGTTCTCCAGGTCGATGTCGACGCCGTCGAAACCGTAGGTGGAGATCAGCTGCTTCACCGAGTTGGCGAAGTTGCTCGCCGAGGAGCTGTCGCCGACGCTGATCGTGCCCTTCTCGCCGCCGACCGAGATGATCACCTTCTGGCCGCGCGCCTGCACGGTCTTGATGTCGTCGCGGAACTGCGCGTCGGTGTAGCCGCCGAGCTTCGACGACAGGGCCGGGTCGAGCGTGAAGCTCACCGCGCCGGGCGTGCTGGTGGCGTCGGCGAAGGCGACCGCGATGACGTTGTACGTCGTGGGCACGTCAGCGAGCTTCAGCGTCTTCGCGCCGTTGTCGAAGTTCTGCCAGTAGCCGGTGAGGATGTGCTTCGGCAGGTCGCCGTTGTGCGGCGGCGTGCTGGTCGTGGTGGTCGTCGTCGGCGAGGTCGGGGTCGTCGGCGTGGTGGACGTCGGCGAAGTCGGGTTCGTGGACGTGGTGGGCGGGGTGCCCGGGCCGTCGAGGTTGACGTCGTCGGCGAGGTAGGCGGGCTGGCCGTACCAGCCGTGCAGGTACACCGTGAGGCTCGTGGACGAGCCCGTGGTGAAGCTCAGGCTGAGCTGCTGCCAGCCGGTCGCGCCGGGCGTCCAGGTGTTCTGCACCGCGGAGCCGGAGACACCGAGGTAGACGTAGCTGCCCTGGACCCACGCGGACAGCTTGTACGCGGTGTTGGGCTGCACAGTGACCTGCTGGGAGCACTGCGCGGTGTCGGAGCCCGACGGCGCCGCGCTCAGCGAGTGGCTGCCGTCGTGCGCTTGGGTCGAGACGACCGACGAGGTGCCGGTGCAGGTCCAGCCCGACGTCGAGCCGGTCTCGAAGCCGGGATTGGCGAGGATGTTCGCGGCCGACGCGCTGCTGGTGCCGAGGGCGAGCGTGACACCGAGCGCGAGCGCGACCGAGGCCAGCAGGGACACCAGGGCAGGCAGCCGCCGGGGGGACGGGTGTGGGGACACGGGCAGACCTCCGCACGACAGTGAGCCAGGTCACCTCAAAATGGACTAGACCAATACGGATGTCAAGGAACTTCCGGAGGTGCTTCGGCGGGCCATCCGCGCCGCGCCGGGCGGGCAGCGGCACAATGCAGGCTCGGAGCAACCCGAGACGAAGCAGGAGCCTGGTTTTGAGCGTGCAGTCGGTCGAGCAGCGGATCGCCGAAGAGCTGGGGGTGCGCGAGGGGCAGGTCAAGGCCGCCGTCGGGCTCCTCGACGAGGGGTCCACGGTGCCGTTCATCGCCCGGTACCGCAAGGAAGTCACCGGAGAGCTGGACGACGCGCAGCTGCGCACGCTCGAGGAGCGGCTGCGCTACCTGCGCGAACTGGACGAGCGCCGCGGCGCGGTGCTGGAGTCCATCCGGAGCCAGGGCAAGCTGGACGAGGCGCTCGAGGCGCAGATCCTCGCCGCGGACACGAAGTCGCGGCTGGAGGACATCTACCTGCCCTACAAGCCGAAGCGGCGGACCAAGGCGCAGATCGCCCGCGAGGCCGGTCTGGAGCCGCTGGCCGACGGCCTGCTGAGCGACCCGACGACGGATCCGCAGGCAGCCGCCGCGGTGTTCGTCGACGCGGACAAGGGCGTCGCGGACGCGCAGGCCGCCCTCGACGGCGCGCGCGCCATCCTGGTCGAGCGCTTCGCCGAGGACGCCGACCTGATCGGCGAGCTGCGCGAGAAGATGTGGACCGAGGGTCACCTGGCGTCGAAGGTCCGCGCGGGCAAGGAGACCGACGGGGCCAAGTTCTCCGACTACTTCGACTTCTCCGAGCCCTACACCAAGCTCCCCTCGCACCGGATCCTCGCGATGCTCCGCGGCGAGAAGGAAGAGATCCTCGACCTGTCGATGGAGCCTTCCGAGCCGGTCGCCGAGGACGCTCCGCCCCGCGTCGGCCCCACCGAGTACGAGCAGCGCATCGCCGCGCGCTTCAGCATCAGCCAGCAGGACCGTCCCGGGGACAAGTGGCTCGGCGACACCGTGCGCTGGGCCTGGCGCACGAAGATCCTCCTGCACCTGGGCATCGACCTGCGGATGCGGCTGCGCCAGTCGGCCGAGGACGACGCCGTGCGCGTGTTCGCGGCGAACCTGCGCGACCTGCTGCTGGCCGCCCCGGCGGGCACCCGCGCGACGATGGGCCTCGACCCGGGCTTCCGCACTGGTGTCAAGGTGGCCGTGGTCGACGCGACCGGCAAGGTCGTCGACACCCACGTGATCTACCCGCACCAGCCCGCGAACAAGTGGGACCAGTCGATCGCCGAGCTGGCCGTGCTGGCCGGAAAGCACAACGTCGACCTGATCTCGATCGGCAACGGCACCGCCTCGCGCGAGACCGACAAGCTGGCGATCGAGCTGATCAAGAAGCACCCAGAGCTGAAGCTCACGAAGGCCGTCGTGTCCGAGGCGGGCGCTTCGGTGTACTCGGCTTCGGCGTTCGCTTCGCAGGAACTGCCGGGCATGGACGTCTCGCTGCGCGGCGCGGTCTCGATCGCGCGCCGGCTGCAGGACCCGCTGGCCGAACTGGTGAAGATCGACCCGAAGTCGATCGGCGTCGGCCAGTACCAGCACGACCTGTCCGAGGTGTCGCTGTCGCGTTCGCTGGACGCGGTGGTCGAGGACTGCGTGAACGCGGTCGGCGTGGACGTGAACACCGCGTCCGCCCCGCTGCTGACCCGGGTTTCGGGCATCACGACGTCGCTCGCGGAGAACATCGTGGCGCACCGCGACGGCAACGGCCCGTTCCGCTCGCGGACCGCGCTCAAGGACGTCGCGCGGCTCGGCCCGAAGGCGTTCGAGCAGTGCGCGGGCTTCCTCCGCATCCCGGACGGCGACGACCCGCTCGACGCGTCCTCGGTGCACCCGGAGGCCTACCCGGTCGTGCGGCGGATCCTCGACCGCACCGGCAGCGGCATCCGCGAGCTGATCGGCAACGCCCGGACCCTGCAGGCGCTGAAGCCCACCGAGTTCGTCGACGACACCTTCGGGCTCCCGACGGTCACCGACATCCTGTCCGAGCTGGAGAAGCCGGGCCGCGACCCGCGTCCGGCGTTCAAGACCGCGACGTTCGCCGAGGGCGTCGAGAAGATCGGCGACCTCAAGCCGGGCATGCGGCTGGAGGGCGTGGTGACGAACGTGGCCGCGTTCGGCGCGTTCATCGACGTCGGCGTGCACCAGGACGGCCTCGCGCACGTTTCGGCGCTGTCGAAGAACTTCGTGAAGGACCCGCGCGACGTCGTGAAGCCGGGCGACATCGTGAAGGTGAAGGTGCTGGAGGTCGACGTGCCGCGCAAGCGGATCTCGCTGACGCTGCGCCTGGACGACGAGCCCGGCGCGGGCACCAACCGCGGCGGTGGCGGCGGTCGCGACCGTGGCCAGGGCGGCGGTCAGGGTGGCGGCGGCCAGCGCCGGAACCAGCCGCAGCGCGGCGGTGGTGGCGGCGGTGGCCGGGACCGTCGCGACTCCGGCGGCAACGGCTCCATGGCCGACGCGCTCCGGCGGGCCGGATTCGGCAAGTAGAACGCCCCAATGCCACATTGGGTGCGTCTGACGCACCCAATGTGGCATTCGGTGCGCTCAACGCACCCAATGCCACATTGGGGCGTTCTCAGCAGCGGGTGCGGCGGCCCAGAGGACCGCTCTAGTGAGTGATGCGCGTCAGGGATTCATCTCGTACGCGCCGGAAAGCTCGCGCACGACCGCCCACACGCGGCCGAACCGTTCGTCGTCCACGACCGGCTTCCGCAGCCCGGCCAAAGCCAGCTCCTGCTGCTTCTCCGTGGAACTCGGCTTGCCGTGCAGATCGACCGCGGCGACGCTGAAGTCCTGCACCAGCACGGCGAACAACTGGTCCAGCACATCGTCTGACACGCCGGTCAGCTCAGCCTGCTCCAGGATCAGCTGCCCGTACACGACGAGAGTGAACAACTCGGTCAGCGCCAGGCCGAAGTCCAGGTCCTTCTGCTGCGCCTCGCCCGGCGTCGCCTCCGACAGCAGGCGCACCAGCACAGTGGCTTGTTCGGTGAACCGGGCGACGTTCGGCAGGTGCTTCGCGTTCTCGTACACCGGTTTCCAGTCGTGGAACCGGATCTTGGACAGTCCGCGCGCGGGGCCCTGCCGGAACAGGAAATCGTCGTCAGTGGCGTCGTCGCGGGTGGGCACCGCCGGGTATTCCTGCGGCGCGAACAGGTACGCGGGCATGAACTTCGCGATCAGCGCGAGATTCACCGCGACCGTGCCCTCCAGCTTGGGCAGGCCGTCGATGTCGTTCTTGGCCATCGCGAGGTAGGTGTCGGCCTCGAAACCCTTGGCCGCCACGACATCCGCGACCAGCCCGATCACCTTCTGCGCCTCGGTGGTGACCTTCATCTTGGTGATCGGGTTGTACAGCAGGTAGCGGCGGTCCTGCTGGTTCGCCGAGCGGAAGTAGTCGATCGCGCGGTCGGAGAACAGCTTCATCCCGGTCAGCCGCGCGTAGGCCTCGACGAATTCGCGGCGCACGTGCGGGAAATCGGTGACCGGGTTGCCGTACAGGATCCGGTTCTGCGCGTGCGTGACCGCCTCGTACAGCGAATGCGTCGCCATCCCGATGCCGCCGAAGCACAGGTTGAACTTGCCGATGTTTACCGTGTTCAACGCGGCGCTGAAAGCCTCCGGTCCGGTGTGGAGGAGGTCCTCGGCGCGCACCGGGTAGTCGTCGAGCCGGAACTCCGCGACGTACATCTGCGACGGCACGATGTTCTTCACGACGTGGTAGTTCGGGTGCTCGGAATCGGCGTAGAAGAACACGTACTGCTCGGGTCCTTCGACGCCTTCGATCCGGCCGAACACCGAAACCGTGCGCGCGCAGTTTCCGTTGCCGATGTAGTACTTCGACCCGTTGGCGCGGTAGCCGCCCTCGCCGTCCGGGGTGAGCACGAGGTCGGACGAGTAGATGTCCGCGCCGTGTTCCTTTTCGGACAGTCCGAACGCGCCTACCCCGCCCTCGGCCAGCGCTTCCGCGGCGCGCTTGCGGGCGGCCGCGTTTCCGCTCTGCCACACCGGTCCGAGGCCGAGAACGGTGACCTGGAACGGGTACCAGTAGTTGAGGCCGTAGAAGCCGAGGATTTCCGCCAGCGCGGCGATCCGGCTGGTGTCCCAGCGCTTCTCGGCGTCCCCGGCCGAATCCGCGGCCGGGGTGAGGAAGGTGGCGAACAGGCCCTCCTTGCCCGCGAACTCCAGGAAGTCGGCGTAGAACTCGCGGTCGCGATACGCCTCCGCGAGACGGCGCTTGCCGCGCGATTCGAACCAGTCGATCGTCGCCCGCAGCAGCCGCTGGGTCTCCGGGTCGAACTTCCGGGCGTCGTAGTCGCGCGGGTTCAGCAGCGCTGTCGCCGTTTCGCTCATCGCATCTCCAGGTCAGCCGATATTACTGCCCGGTAACTTTAGCGCGGTGCGGCCACCGAATTCCACCGCGTCCACCCGGCCGTGGTCATCGCGGCGGAAACGCGCGCTCGGCCTGCGGGTGTCGGAGGCGCGGGCGAGCACGTCGTCGGCGACGAAGACGACCTCGAACGGCGGGGCCGAGAGGATGTCCGGCTGATCGGTGTCGAGGATCATCTGCGCCCAGAGCGCGCCGTCACGTTCGGTCACCTCGAAGATGAGCGAGCCCGTCCGATACCGCCCAGGGCAGTCGCCCGGGTCGATCGCCCTGGACGGACGCCCGTCCAGTTTCGGCAGGTCAGCGAGGTTCTCGAGACACCAGTCGACGATCCGCGGACCGAGCGCGCCGCCGCCCGCGCTGTTGGTGAGCACGGTGACCGCGAGGTTCTCGCTCGGCGCCATCACGAACTCCGACAGCTGCAGGTTGCTGACGTTCCCGCCGTGCCGCACCAGCTGCGTGTCACCGTGGCTCAGCCGCAGCCAAGAGAGCCCGACCTCCTCGAACGGCAACGCGCCCTTGCGCTGCGCGTCGTGCATCAGGCGACGGGTCCCGTCGCTCAGCACCTCCCCGCCGGTCAGCTGGAATCGGGCCCATTTCAGCTGGTCGCGGGCAGTCGACCAGAGACCGCCGGCCGGAGCGTCCGCCCGGACGAGGCCGACGGTGTGCGCGACCGCCGGACCGTCCTCGCGCAGCGCGTGCCCGACCGCGTGCCGCCGGGTGAGCACGTCCCATGGCTGGAAGTACGAGTCCGTCATGCCGAGCGGCTCCAGCAGCCGGGTGCGCACCAGGTCCTCGTAGCTGCCGCCGGACACCGCCTCCGCGACGCGTCCGGCCAGCAGGAATCCGGCGTTGCAGTAGGAGAACACCTCGCCGACCGGGAACACCTGCGGCAGCTCGTCGAACTGCCGCACGGCGCGGGCGAGCGCGTCGTCGCCCCAGCCGGTGTCGACCTCGATGTCGCCGAGGAAGCCGGACGAGTGCGTGAGGAGGTGGCGCAGCGTGACGGTCTTGGTCGCGAGCGGGTCGGCGAGCCGCAGCTCCGGGAGGTACTCGACCACCGGCCGGTCCAGTTCGAGCACGCCGTCCTCGACCAGCACGAGCACCGCGGCGGCGGCGAACGTCTTGCTGGTGGAGCCGATCATGAACAGGGTGTCGTCGTCCACCGGCGTTCCGGTGTCCACACTGGACACTCCCGCGGTCAGCAGGATTTCCTTGCCCTCGTGGAGAATCCCGGCCGAGACACCGGGAACTCCCGCTTCCCGCGCCCATTCGCCCAGCAGTCCCCGGAGTTCGTCTGCGCTCATGCTGCCAGCCTCGCACCCGCGGACGCGGCGGCGATGGTGGAAACGAACGAACATCGCGCACCCGCTTCGTCGGTTCGCGCGTGGCGGCCTGCGGGCGATATCACGTAGCCCGCTGGATCTTGGGACGGTATAGTGGACGGTGCGGTCCGCTCAGTTCTGCCTCGGACCGCGTTTCACTGTTGTCGACGACCACGCGCCGCAGCCACCCGAGGCCGCGCCGGGCAGGACAACCGCGCTACGTACGGAGATACGGGACGCTTTCGCGTCCGCACCAACCATGACGACTTTCACTGAACTCGGCCTGCCCAAGACTCTTGTCGACGCGCTCGCCGCACAGGGCGTCACCGAGCCCTTCCCGATCCAGGCCGCCACGCTCCCGCACACGCTCGCGGGCCGCGACGTCCTCGGCCGCGGCCGCACCGGCTCCGGCAAGACCTACGGCTTCGTGCTGCCCGTGCTGGCCCGCCTGGCCGCGGGCCCGACGCGGCGGCGCCCCGGCCGGCCGCGGGCGCTGATCCTCGCCCCGACGCGCGAACTGGCCACCCAGATCGAGGCCGCGATCGTGCCCCTGGCGCGCCCGCTGGGCCTCAAGGCCACCACGATTTTCGGCGGCGTGAGCGCGAACCCGCAGATCACCCGCCTGCGCGACGGCGTCGACATCGTCGTCGCCTGCCCCGGCCGGCTCGCCGACCACATGCGCTCCGGCGAAGCGAAGCTGGACAAGATCGAGATCACCGTGCTCGACGAGGCCGACCACATGGCCGACCTGGGCTTCCTGCCCGAGGTCCGCCGCATCATGGCGGCGACCCCCGAGCGCGGCCAGCGCCTGCTGTTCTCCGCGACGCTCGACAACGGCATCGACGTGCTCGCGAAGCGCTTCATGAACGACCCGATGCTGCACAGCGTCGACTCGGCGCAGTCCCCGGTCTCGACCATGACGCACCACGTGCTGCACCTCGAGGAAACCCACCGCCTGCCGGTCCTGGTCGACCTCACCGCGGCGCCGGGCCGCACCCTGGTCTTCACCCGCACGAAGCACCGCGCGAAGGCCCTCACCCGCAAACTCGTCGCGAGCGGCGTACCCGCTGTCGAACTGCACGGCAACCTCGGCCAGAACGCGCGCACGCGCAACCTGGAAGCGTTCTCTTCGGGCACCGCGAAGACCCTGGTGGCCACGGACATCGCCGCCCGGGGCATCCACGTGGACGACGTCACGCTGGTCATCCACGCCGACCCGCCGGTCGAGCACAAGGCCTACCTGCACCGCTCCGGCCGCACCGCCCGCGCGGGCGCTTCAGGCACCGTGGTCACGCTGATGACCGACGAGCAGGTCTCGGACGTCCGCGCACTGACCCGGAAGGCGGGCATCTCGCCGACCACCACGCGGATCTCGCCCTCGCACCCGCTGCTGGCCGAACTGGCCCCCGGCGACCGTTCGTTCACCGCGTCGCCGCGCCGCCCGGTAGTGGACAACCGCCCGAAGACGGTGACCGCTTCCGGCGCCGCACCGGGCACGGGCCGCCGCCGAGGCGCTCCTTCGGAAAACCGAGGCGGCCTCGGCGCCCGGACCGGCTCGCAGCCCCGCCGTTCCGGTGGCGGCCGCGGCGGACCTCGTCAGGGCACAGAGCCCCGCGCCGCGCGGGCCGGATCCCCGGCTGGTTCGGACCGGCAGGCGGGCCAGGCTCGCCGGGAAGACCAGCGCCGCGGTACGGGTGCCGGCCGCCGAGGCGCGGAGGGCGCCAGTCGCCGCGCTGCCGGCGGCGACCGTCGCGGATCGGGCCAGCCGCCGCGAAACCGCCGCAACGGCTCGAGCGGACGGCGTCAGTCGGAGTCCTGAGTTGTGCACCGGGCGGGTCGGGGATTTCGGTCCCCGACCCGTTTTGCTGTGCGGGGGGTCAGCCCGCTTCCTCGTCGGCGAACCAGTCGCCGATGTCCTTCCGCTGGAAAGCTTTTGTTCAGAAGCCGTCGTCGGCAAGCCATCCGGCGATGGCGGCGGCGACCTTGTCCCGCGAGACAGTCAGTGTCTGGTAGTGCTTCGTCGGCCTCACCGGTATTCCAGCTGGTACCCGCCGTTGTCGCGAAGCCACACCTGAATGAAGACGTCCTTCGGATCGGCGTCGCTGCTTCACCCCGCAGGCCCCGGATCCGCCCAGAATTCCCTGATTTCGTCCGTAATGCCGTAATCCCGCGGGATCTCGAACGACAAACGCGTTGGATACGGCTCCGCACGAATGCGGCGAAGCTCCTCAGCCGACAACTCCGGCAGTTTCTTCCGCCGGGCCCGCGCTAGTTTCCGCGGTTTCCCCTCGCGCACGCACACCGCGGCGATAGCCAGCGCCTTGCAGACCATCATCCCCTCGCCGGACGGCGTCGACGGGCCCTTCAGGGAGACCCAGCCAGCGATGCAGCCCAGCCGGAGCAGTTCGTCGTCGGTGCACGACACGACCCACTCCGCCGCGGCGTCTTCGCCGTACTCGAGAAGATCTCGTCGGATCGAGCCTCTGGGTGCCGAAATCATGCTTCCCTCCCCGAAATCAGAGTATCGACGCGGCACTCCCGCTCACCGGCACCGTCCGGTAATACCGCGCTCCCGTGCCCGATAACGTTGCCGTGACTACTCCCTCACGCCTCAGGCTGGCCGTCGCTGCCTCGACCGCCATCGCGGCAGGCCTGCTGCTCGCTCCGCCCGCGAACGCCATCAGCGGCGGAACCCCCGTCCCCGACAAGGTTTTCGACTTCGTCGTCCGCGTCGCTGCCGATGGGCACGGCTGCAGCGGCGTTCTCCTCGGACCGCAATGGATCGTCACCGCCAGCGGGTGCGTTCCGGCCGGATCCGGGACACCGGCCACTCCAGTCACCGTCACGGCAGGCGGCACCACCGCGAAAGTCGCCGCGCTGATCCCGCGGCCGGACCGGGATCTCGTGCTGGCCAAGCTCGCCACCCCGATCGCCACCGTCACCCCGATCGCACTGGGCCGGACCGCGCCCGCAGCGGGCGAAACGCTCGCCGTCGCCGGGTTTGGCCGTACCTCGGACACCTGGGTTCCGGACAAGGCCACGACCTCGCCGTTCAGCACCGCGTCGGTCGCCGCCACCACCTTCGGCCTCACCAACGCCAACGGGCACGACACCTGCCTCGGCGACGCGGGCGGTCCCGCGATCCGCACTACGACGGGCAATACACCCGAGCTCGTCGGGATCAGCTCGCGGTCGTGGCAGCACGGCTGCCTCGCCGTCACCGAAACCCGCCAGGGCAGCGTCGAAACCCGCACCGACGACCTCGTCGACTGGATTCGCGCGCAGGCTCCCGAGCTGGCGATCCAGTGCCAGGCAACGGTTCCGCTCTTCGCCGTCAGCAGCGACCTGCAGCTCTACAACCACCCCAACCCGGCGGACGGCGGGCCGATGGGTCCCCAGCAGTCCACGATCGGCACCGGCGGCTGGAACAGCTACGTCCGTCTCCTCGCCGGACCCGGCGGCCTGGTCTACGGCATCCGCGCGAACGGCGACGTCTACCGCTACCAGTGGAACGGCACCGACTGGACGGCGGATTCGCGCGCCGTCGTCGCCACCGGCTGGACCGGGTTCGACGATCCGGCCAACCACAACCGCATCACCGTCGACAGCCGCGGCGACATCTACGCGGTCAACGCGGACGGCTCGCTCTCCCGCCGCCGCTACGACAACGCGGCCAAGACCTGGTCGACCGAAAACCTCGGCACCGGCTGGAATTCCTACAACCTCATCACCGGCGGCGGCGACGGCGTGCTCTACGCCCGCAGCACCGACGGCCTCCTCTACCGCTACGCCTGGGACGAGGCCGCGCACAAGTGGGCGCAGGAGAAGAAGCTCGTCGGCAACGGCGGCTGGAACGCTTTCACCCGCATCAGTTCCGCGGGCGCGGACGTCCTCTACACCGTCACCGGCGAGGGTGAACTGCGCTGGTACCGCTACCTGCCCCACAGCGACACCTGGGCCCCCGGCCCGACGGTGATCGGCGACGGCGGGTGGCAGCAGTTCTCTGACGTCGAGGCGCAGCGCGACTCCTGCACCTTGGTTCGCTAGCACCGGGGGTGCCGTGCTGCGGCAAAGCGCGGCACGGCACCCCTGGCCGCCTGATCGCTACGAGGACAAGAACAGCAAAAACGGCCCCACACCCAAGAACAACAACACCGCCGCGTTCGTCTTCCGGTACTCCAGCAGCAACGCCACGAACTCCCGCAAGAACGCACTAGGCACGAAGTAAGACGCCGTCCGCGCCCCGATCACGTTGAGCCGCAACCCCAATTGCCGCGCCAACACCGCCGTGCGGAACACGTGATAGTTGTTCGTCACGGCGAGAATCGGACCGGAAAACCCGCGCTCGGCAAGCAAAGCGACGCTGAACCGCAGGTTCTCGCTGGTGGTCGTCGCGCGGTCCTCCAGCACGATCTGTTCCGCGGGAACCCCGGCCGCGATGAGATACCGCGCCATCGCGTCCGCTTCGGAGGTCAGTTCATCCGCTCCCTGACCGCCGGACACCACCAGCAGCGCTCCCGGCGACCGCTGCTGCACCTGCACCGCGCGGTCGAGCCTGCTGGCCAGCAGCGGCGGCACCCGGTCGCCCTGCAGCCCCGAGCCGAGAACGACCACCGCGCCAGCGCGAGCGCGTCGGGTGACCCGGCTGTAGAGGATCGAGTACAGCAGCAACGCCGTGAACAGGAACGCCAAATAGCCGGTCACGAACAGCACCGCCATCGCGGCCACGCGCAGCAATGGCTGATCGTCGAAAACCAGCGAACTCACCGCGAGCGCGAACACCGCCAGCAGGCCCAGCCCGGCCAGCAGCGACAGCAGGTTCGCGAGCCGCCGGCCCTCTCGCCGCAGCATCACGACGCCGTTCGCGATCAGCGCCCACGGCAGCGCCAGCGCGCCGAGCCCGCCGACGATCATCACCACCGCGATGATCGCGATCTGCGCCCATTCGACGTGGTTGAAGAACGACAGCAGCCACAACCCGGTGAAAAACAGCGCGACCAGGAACCACACCGCGTTGCCGACCCGCCGCGGCTCGCGTGCGAACCGTACGACGAACACCAGCACGGAAGCGATCGCGAAAAGCCCGGACGTCATGGTCGTGCATTCTGTCTGGCACGCCTGAGCGTCGCGCGGGCAGGTACTCAGAGTGACGTCGTCAGACCCCGCGCGCGCAGCACCGACCGCTCCAGCGGACGGAACACGATCAGCTCGATCGCCACCCCGACGAACAAAATCAGGAAAATCGCGGCGATCACCGTGGGCATCGAGTTGTACGACGAACCGTCGTTCAAATACGTCCCCAGCCCGACGCCGAGACTCGGCGAACGCGCGATGAGTTCCGCCGCCATCAGCGAACGCCACGAGAACGCCCAGCCCTGCTTGAGCCCGGCGAGGAACCCGGGCAGCGCAGCGGGCAGCAGGATGTGCCGGGCGGCGGCGAAGCGTCCGGCGCCCATCACCTTGCCGACGCGCGGCAGGATCGGCGGGATCTGGTCGATGCCCGACACGAGGCCGTTCGCGATCGACGGGACCGAGCCGAGCAGCACGACGAAGTAGATCGCCGCGTCGTTGATGCCGAACCAGATCACCGCGGCGGGCACCCAGGCCACCGACGGCAGGCTCTGCAACCCGCTCAGCAGCGGCCCGATCGCGGCGCGGACCACGCGGACCTTCGCCACCAGGATGCCCAGCGGCGTCCCGATGACCACCCCGGCGGCGAAGCCGAGCGCGGCGCGGTGCACGGAGGTCCAGATGAAGCCGAACACCGAACCGTCGGTGACCGTTCTCCAGAACTCGGCCCAGACGTCCAGCGGCGCGGGCAGCGTCGTTTCCGGCCAGAACGCGGCGGCCCACAGGATCTGCCAGAGGACTATCAGCAGCACGAGCGCGCCGACCGGAGGCAGGAATCCGCGCACGAACCGGCGGCGCAGCGACGTCGGCCGCGCGCCGGTGGGAGTGTCGAGCCGGTCCAGTCCGGCGCCGACGGCTTCGTCTAGGTCGGGGGCCGCCTGGTCAGGCTGCGGCATGGGTGCTGATCACCTTTCGCAGATCGGCCGTGATCTCCTCGGCCAGCAGTTCCCCGTCGGCGGACGGGACGTCGTGCCACTCGCGGACCACGCGGCCCGGACGCGATGACAGCAGCACCACCCGCTGCCCAAGCCGGACAGCCTCGCGCACGTCGTGCGTCACGAACAGCACCGAGGTACCCGTGCTGCGCCACACCCGCAGCAGCTCGCTCTGCAGCACGTCGCGGGTGATCGCGTCGAGAGCCGCGAACGGTTCGTCCATGAGCAGCAACGCGTTCCCGTCGCCGCCGCCGACGCGGTGGGTCGCGGCGAGCGCGCGGGCCAGCGCGACCCGCTGCCGCATCCCGCCGGACAGCTCGTGCGGACGCTTGCGCCCCGCGTCGCTCAGCCGCACCAGGTCCAGCAGCTCAGCGGCCTTTTCACGGCGCTCGGAACGGCCGAATCCGGCGAGCCGCAGCGGCAGTTCCACGTTCCGGGACGCGGTCAGCCACGGCATCAGCGCGGCCTCCTGGAACATCACCGCGGGCCGCGAAGTGGTGAGAGTGATCTCACCGGCGGACGGCTGGTCGAGACCGGCGACGAGGTTCAGCAGCGTGCTCTTGCCGCAGCCGGACGCGCCGAGCAGGCAGACGAACTCGCCCGGTTCCACGGTCAGGTCGACCCCGTCGAGCGCGGTCACCGCGCCGCCGCCGGAGCCGAACACCTTGCCCACGCGGTCGAGGTGCACGGCGGCGGTCACTGGTCGGGCCAGGGTGGTGGTCATCGCGGATCGCCTTCCGGTCGGGACGTCACTTGGCCAGTTCGGGCGCGTTGACGGCGGGCAGCTGCTGTGCCTTGAGGACCTCGTTGAGCGGGCCGAAGTCGGCGAACCCCTTCAGGTCCACCACCTTGTCGACCACGCCCGCGGTCACCGAGTCCTTGGCCAGCTGCGGGAACTGCGCGGGCACCGGGTCGGTGGTCAGCTCGATGTTCGAGAACGCGCGGTCGAGCACCGCCGGGCTGAGCGAGCTGCCGGACAGCTCCTTGAGCGCTCCGTTGACCACGGTCTTCGCCTCGGCCGGGTTCTTCTTCGCCCAGTCGATCGCCTGCAGCTCGCCCTTCAGCAGCGCGCGCACGGTGTCCGGGTGCTGCTTGAGGAACTCGCTGCGCACGATCGCGACGGTGGTCGGGAACCGGCCTTCCGGCCACAGCGACTTCTCGTCGACCAGCACCTTCGCGCCCGCGTCGGCGACCAGCCGCGACGACCACGGCTCGGGCAGCCAGCCGCCGTCGACCTCGCCCTTCTTGAACGCGTCGAACGTCTTCGGGTTGTCCAGGTTGGTCACGTTGACCTGGCCGGTCAGGTGCTTCTCGGCGAGGAACTTCTTGAGCGCGACGTCCTGGGTGTTGGCCAGCTGCGGCGTCGCGATGGTCTTGCCCTTGAGCTGGTCGACCGAGGTGATCCCGGGCTTCACCACCAGCTGCGCGCCGCCGGTGACCGCGCCGGACACGAGCTGGATCGCGCCCTTGGACTTGGTGAAGGCGTTGATCGCCGGCCCGGAGCCGATGAACGCGACGTCGAGCGAACCGCCGAGCAGCGCGTTCACTTCGGACGGACCGGCGTTGAACGTCTGTGTCGTGAGTTTCGTGCCGCCGAGGTTCTGCGCGAAGAAGTTCTTCTTGACCCCGATCAGCGCGGGCGTGTGCGTCACGTTCGGGAAGAAGCCGACACGCACCTCCCCGGCGGCGCCCTGGTTGGTCGCGGCCTCAGTGCGGTCCGCTCGGGAACACCCGGCGAGCGCCCCGAGCACCGTCAGCGCGGCGAGTGCGGAAGCAAGCAATCGGGTTCGCGGAAATGTACGCACAAATGGCCCTTTCGCGGTCAGCGGAACGGGGCGAGAATGACACGTTCACCCGCGAGACTGCATATGCATCCGCATCCCGGGAAATTGTGTGGGATTACTTGACAGGCCCGGGCCTCACCTGCTCGCCAGGAGCGAGACGTCGCCGAACTCGTGCCACAGATACTCCCGTCGCACCGCCGCGTCGTAGGCCCGCTGCACCAGCTCGGGACCCACGACCGCCTCGAGAAGCAGCAGGTGAGACGCCTCCGGCGTATGCAATCCGGTGATCAAACCGTCGACCGCGCGGGCCGACCGGCCCGGACCGAGCACAAGTTCGGTCCATCCCGCCGCCGCGGTGACGAGCCCGCCGGGATTCGCCGCCGATTCGATCGCACGCACCGCCGTTGTCCCTACTGCGATAACGCGTCCACCCTGGTCACGCACCCAATTGACCAACGCGGCAGTCGTCGCCGGAACGCGAAATCGCTCTCCGTACGGCGGTTCTCCGGCCTCCGGCGACGAGACGCCGGTGTGTAACAAGATCGGCGCGAACAGCACTCCCCTCGAGACCAGTTGAGTCACGAGCTCCGGAGTGAACGGCCGCGCCGCGCTCGGCATCTCCGCCGAACCGGGATCGAGGGCGAACACAGTCTGGTAATTCGGCAACGGCCACGCGCGCGGGACATAGCCGTAGCGAATCGGCCGACCGACCTTCGCGAGATACCGCGCGACCTCGCCTTCCACTTCGATCTTCGCGCGCCACAACCGTTGTGCACCGGCGACGTGCGGCTCGCGCAGCGTGACGACAGCTCCGGCGGGCAGGCTGAGCCGCTCCCCCGCGCGGCCGTCGAGGAGCGGACCGCCAGGCGCACGAAGCTCGATGACCCAGGTGCCATCGTCGAGTTCGGTGGAGAAGTGGACGGTGATGACGCGTTCGTCCCGGACCGCGTCGACGGCGGCGGGCAACGTGCCGGAAGTATTGACTACCAACAGATCGCCCGGGTTCAGGAACGCGGGCAGGTCTCGGAAAGTGGTGTGCTGTATGTCCGCCGGACCGGCCGCGAGCAGCCGCACCTCGTCCCGCTCGAGGCCGCGCGCTTCGGGCGGAGCGGACGCGCTGCGATCCTCGGCCAGGTCGAACCGGGTGTGCGGCGCGTTCACGACCGCACCTGCAGATCCGCCGCCTTGAACCGGCCGCTCGGCGGACGTTCCTCCAGCAGCCGCAGGAAAGCAGGTACCGCGGTCTCCGGCAGCGGCCGGTCCGAAATGTCCTCGCCCGGGAAAGCGGCCTGGTGCATGGCAGTGCGCAAATTCCCGGGATCGACGGCATACACCGCGATTTCCGGGTTTTCCACGCCGAGCACCGCGCTCAGGTGGTCCAGCGCGGCCTTCGCCGAACCGTAGCCGCCCCAGCCCTCGTACGCCTCCACGGCGGCGTCGGAGCTGATGTTCACCAGCACTCCCTTGGCCGTGGCGAGCGCGGGCAACAGCAGGCGGGCGAGCGCTAGCGGCGCGAAAACGTTGGTGCGGAAGACAGTTTCCAGCTCGTCCGGCGGGTATTCGACCAGCGGCGGCAGCGGACTGACGCCGAGCGTGCTGGCGTTGTTGACAAGCAGGTCGAGCCGGGGTCCGGCGGCTTCGGCGAGCCGGGCGCGGTGCACGGGATCGGTGACGTCGCCGGGCACCGGGGTGAATCCGGCCTCCGCCGCAGCGGCGCGCAGCGTCCCCGGGTCGCGTCCGGTGCCCAGCACTGTCCATTCGCGACGGACGAGAGCCGCGGCGAGCGCCCGGCCCAGACCGGCGGAAGCGCCGGTGACAACAGCTACTGGCATGGGTTCCTCCAGAAGTAGGCACCTGCCAGCGTGCGACCTCTACCTTACTGGAGGTCAACCGGTCGGCGGCCGCGCAGCAGCGTGTACGCCACCAGCGAAACCACGAACCCGGCGTAGTAGGCCAGGTCCGCACCATGCAGCGCCGCGGCGACCGGTCCGGTGTAGACGGTCGTGTTCATGAACGGCACCGCCGCTGCGAAGCCCACCACGAACGCCACCAGCGCGGCCCAACCGCGCACCGGACGCTGCAGCTCAGCGAGCACATCGATCTCGCGTCCGCCACGCCTGCGCCGCAGCCAATCCGGCACGACGACACCGAGGAACGGCGGGATCCAGTAACTCACCACCAGCAGCACGTTCTGGAATTTCGCCGCCAGATCCCCGGTGTGCATCCAGAGAATCAGCGCGAACGCCAGCACCGTCACGACCACCGCCGACACCGGCCGGCGCACCCGCACGCCAACAGTCTGCAGCGCGAGCGAGCCGCTGTAGTCGTTCATCGCGTTGGACGACACTGCGGCCAGCGCGATCACCAGCAGCGCGACCGCACCCAGCACACCCCCGCCGAGCAGCGTCGACACTCCAGCAGCGGTCTGGTCGCCCAGCGCGCTACCAAGCGCGAGGCCGATGCCCTCGCCGAGCGCGTACGAGGCGGTCAGGCCGAGCAGCGTGAACCAGAAGACGCCGCTCGGTCGCGTCGAAGCAGGCAGGTAACGGCTGAAATCCGAGGCATAAGGAGCCCACGAAATCGCCAGACTGAGCGTAATGGTGGAAAACAGCACGACGGCACCGGCGAAATCGCCGCCAGTCGCGGAATCGGTAAACGTGATCGGATGATCAAGCACCACCTTTACGGCGAGCGCGACAAATGCGACAACCAGCACCACGCTCATCACGGCCTGGACCCGGTGGATCACCGCGTAACCGAATACGCCGAGCGTGCACTGCAGCACCAGCACCACGAGCACCGCGGCCCAGAACGGCAGCCCGGTGAGCTGCGCCAGCGCTTCGCCGCCGAACAGTCCCACCAGCGCGTCCCACGCGATCGAGCCGAGCCATTGCACCAGGCCGGGCAGCACGACGCCGCGGCCGAACGGGAGCCGCGCGAGCGGCAGCTGACCGGTTCCGGTGCGCGGACCCCAGGTGGACAGCCAGGCGACCGGCAGCGAGCCGACCACGGTGCCGATCAAGGCGATGACGAACCCGGTGGTGAAACCGAGCCCGAGCGTCGCGCCGAGGGTGCCGGTGAACACGGCGGTCATGGTGAGGTTCGGCGCGAACCACACGCCCGCGAGCCGCCACGGCCTGCCGAACCGGTTTTCCGCCGGGATCGGGGTGATTCCGTGCGTTTCGATCGCGAAATCCCCTGCTCCAGATGGCATCCGGCCACCGAAGACCTCGGCGTCGATCCCGCTCATGCGCTGCCCTTTCTCCCGGCTGACCCGTGAGTCTGAACCGGAGTGCCCGGCCGCGCCAATAATCTGTGGCGTTCCCGACCCGGCCCAGGCAGGATCGCCGGGTGGGGGAAGCACCGTTGCGCCATCGCGCGTTCGCGATTTTCTACGCCGGACGACTGGTCTCGCTCCTGGGCAGCGCCATGACCCCGGTCGCCCTGTCCTTCGCGGTGCTGGGCAGCAGCCACAGCCCGACCGACCTCGGCATCGTGCTCGCCGCCGGGATCGTCCCGCTGCTGGCGTTCCTGCTCGTCGGCGGTGCGGTCGGCGACCGGTTCCCGCGCAACCGCGTGCTGCGGCTGTCGAACCTCGGCGCCGGTGCGGCCCAGCTGGCGGCCGCGGCCATCCTGCTCACCGGCAACTACTCGCTGGGCGCCCTCGTCGCGACCGAGTTCCTCGGCGGGATCTGCACGGCGTTCACCACGCCGGTGCTGCGCGGGATCGTGCCGCAGATCGTCCCGGCGGAATCGCTGCGGCAGGCGAACTCGCTGCTGGCCACCGGACGGAACATCACCAAGGTGGCCGGTCCGGCCGTCGCCGGGGTCCTGGTCGGCACGGTCGGCGGCGGGTGGGCGATCGCCGCCGACGGGGTGTCGTTCGTGCTCGCCGCCTTGCTCTACCAGGCGATCACGCTGCCCCCGGCGGAGAAGTCCGAGCAGAACAGCGTCTTGCACAGCGTGCGAATCGGCTGGCGGCAGTTCTGGCGGATCCCGTGGCTGTGGCGGGTGGTCACGGCGTTCACCGTCTACAACATCGTCTTCACCGGCGGCTGGCTGGTGCTCGGGCCGGGTATCGCGCAGGACACCATCGGCGCGGCCGGATGGGGCGCGGCGCTGAGCGTGCGCGCGGTGGGCGCGCTGCTGGCCGGGCTGGTGATGTACCGGTTCGCGCCGAAACGACTGCTGCCGGTCGGACTGGTCGGCGCGGCCCTGACCGCGCTGCCGCTGTTCGCGCTCGGCACGCACGCGAACTTCGCCGTGCTGGCCGGGACGACGTTCGTCGCCGGGTTCTCCGCCGGCGTCATGGGCGTGGCCTGGGATACGACGTTGCAGGAGAACATCCCCGGGCATCTCCTGTCCCGGATGGCCGCGTTCGACGATTTCGGCTCCTACGCGGGCATTCCGATCGGCGAACTCCTCGCCGGACCGCTCGGCGCCGCGTTCGGCGCGCCCGCGGTGCTGCTCGTCGGCGGGTTCGTCCTGGTCGCCACCTCGCTTTCCCCGCTGCGCTCCCGTGCCGTCCGCGCACTGCGGCACCCGCCGGTCCCCGTGCCGTGAAGGACCGCCACGCAAGGAAGGGCCTGCCAGGGAGTCCCGGCAGGCCCTTCCTTTCACCCCTCGGTCACACCAGCAAGAGGAACGCCACTCCGTTGGGCGAGCCGAGGCCCGTCACGTCGTCGTAGCCCTTGGTCGTGTGGATCGTCAGGTTCGGGTAGTCGAGCACCCGGGCCGAGGTCTTCAGCCCGGCCGACGCGTCGGTCCCGTTGGCGAAGTCCACGCGCTGCACCGCGCCGTCGACGTGCTGCACGTCGTGGATCGCCGACGTGCGCGACGTCAGCTGGTACAGCACCGGGTTGATGAACCCGTGGTGGAAGTGGTCGAGGCTGTCGGCCACCGCCATCACGCCCGCGAACACCGGCGACGCCAGGCTCGTGCCGCCGATCCGGTACTGGTCGTAGTAGACGCCGTCCGGGAAGGTCTGCGTCTGGCCCACCAGGAACCCGGTGTTCGGGTCGGCGATCGCGGAGATGTCCGGGACCACGCGGCCCTTCGCGCCGCCGGTCTGGTTCTTCGTGGACAGTGCGTCCGGCACGATTCCCTTCTGGTAGAAGGGCTGGCCGAACAGCCGGCTCGTGCCGCCGCCCGCGCCGCCGTTGAACGTGCCCGGGAACGCCGGGGCGTAGGCGCCGTTGTCCAGCGTCGACTTGCCGGTCTCCCAACCGGTTTCGAAGATCCGCTTGCCGTCCTGGCCGACCGCCAGCGACGTGCCGCCGACCGCGGTCACCCACGGAGCCGAAGCAGAGAAGTCCGGCGACGGCGTGCCCAGCCGCGCGACCTCGTCCCCGTTGTCGCCGGAGGAGAAGTACACGCCGATGCCCTCGAGCACCGCCTGCATCGAGATCTGGTTGAACACCTTGACCTCGGCGGCCGGGATGTCCTCGCCGGTGTCGCCGTAGGAGTTGGAGATGATGTCGGCCTTGTGCCCCGCGACAACGTAGTTCAGCGCGGTGTCCAGCGACAGGTCTTCACAGTCCTGCCCGCCGACGTAGAGGATGTTCGCGCCCGGCGCGAGCCCGTGCGCGGCCTCGACGTCCAGGGTCTCCTCGCCGTACCAGCCGGAAGCGTCGCACTGGTCCGGCCCTTCGAGCACCGGGTTCGGCGGGAAGATGTGCTGCTTGAACTGCTGCTTGGTCAGCGGGTGCGCCGGGTCGTTGCGCTTGGCGTACTCCGCCGCGTCGGCGTAGATCGTCGGCGAGGCGAACGCGTCCACGATGGCGATCGTGGTGCCGCGACCGTCCGCACCGAGCTTCGCGGCCTGGTCCAGCCCGTACGCCGAACGCAGCTGCGCGGGCGTGTAACCGCACGGCGCGTAGGGAAGCTGCTTGCCGTTGTACGCCGGGTCAGTCGTGTCGGTCTTCTCGCCGTAGTAGGCGCTGCACGGTCCCGAGTTGCGGAATCCCTTGCTGGGCGGCGCGGTCGACGGGCTGCCCTGCACGCGAGACTGCTTCGTCGCCGGCGTGTCCGCACCGTCGGTGTGGTCCGGCTTGAACAGATTCGTCGCCTGGTCGACGCCGACGACGCCGAGCACGTCCTTGGCCAGCGAGGCCGGAACGGACAGGTCCTTGTCCGCCGCCCGCAACGTCTGTCCCTTGACCTGGTACTTGCCCAGGTTCACCGCGAACGCGCGCTGCACCTGGTCAGCGGTACCGGTCGCCTCGACGTACGCCCGGTTGGACGGCACCTCGCCGGTGGTGAATCCGCTTGCGGACAGCCAATTCTTCACCGCGGACACAGTCTGGTCGGAAGCCGCGAACTGGTCGCGCACCTGGTCCGGCGAAAGATAATGCCGGTACCCGCGACTGTTCGGATCGGACACCGACTGCGCGGCCGCCTCCGCCGCGCCCTGGTCCTTGAGGTTCAAGTAAACCCGAAAGTCCATTGTGGACGACGCGGCCGTGTCGGCCACCTTGGACTGCGGATTGGCCCAAGCCGGATGCGATTGCGGAATGTCCGCCCGCCCCTGAGCCGACGCCACGGCAGGCGAAGCGGCCAAGCCGCCCACCACCGCCAGCGAAAGAAACATGGTGACGCTTCTACGCACAGCAACTCCCTCGTGTTGCGCGGCCTCGACCCCGCCTGCCGCCGGAACGAGACTAGGACTGCCCCCGCCCGCCAGGGAAGCGTCAAGCTCCCCGGTGCGGAACCGTTATCTGCTCCTCTCATCGCGACACAAGGGACAAGCGCGACCAAAGTCCGTTTCATCCGCACTGTCCACAGCGGAATGTGCCGAAATCAGAAAAACGCCCGTTTCGCAGCCCTCCCCGCACAGCACTAGACAGCCCCAACCGCCACCTACGAAGGTCGCACAATCCCGATCAGCGACACCAGAAACTCACCCATCCGCCCACCCGCGCCCAAGTACGTGAGGGGAACCCTGAGGGAATGAACTGCTCCCCGGGAGTTGGACTGGGAATCGAGT
>NZ_JBHRWI010000018.1:0-9307 GCF_042647905.1 Amycolatopsis halotolerans | reverse complement strand
AGCCCTCGTCCTCACCCACCACGAACACCACGGACGCTACTGAGAAAACCTCATTGGGGACGATGCCACGAACGGGTGGTTATCGCGCGATCCGCGCACGACGGGACCGCTCGCGCACGTTTTACTCGCGTATTTCTCAGTTACCGCACAACCTGGACAGATGCGCAAAGGAAACTGGGAGCGGCACCCGGTGCTGCACGAAGCCGCCGGGAAGGTTGTCAGAACCGCCGAGCTCGAAGAACTGGGTATGTCCAGGAGCAGCATTTATCGTCGCTGTCTTCCCGGCGGCCCCTGGCGACGGCTCTTGCCTGGTGTCGTGCTGCTGCTCCCGTGCGAACCGGATTCGGCACAGCAGATCGAAGCGGCGTTGTTGCGAGGCGGCCCTGACTCGATGGTGACTGGTCTTTGGGCGGCGCGACTGCATGGGCTCAGCCAGACCCCGGAGCCTGACCAGATCCACCTACTGGTTCCGGACCGGCGGGAAGTAAGCAGCGTGGGCTTCACGCTCGTGGAACGCACGACTCGGCTTCCCCAGCCTGTCGCCAGGAACGGGGTTCCGGTAGCACCCGCCTACCGCGCGGTACTGGACGCAGTTAGGCGAATCCGCGATTTCGATGCGGTCCGGGCGCTCTTGGCCGAGTCTGTCCAACGACGGCGTTGCACCTTAGAACAGCTGACTCGCGAACTAAGCCGTGGTAGCCAGCGTGGGTCTGCGCTGCCGCGCCGCGCACTGACCGCGCTTCTGGCCGGTACACAGTCTGTCGCAGAGGCCGATGCTTGGGAAATCTGGAAAACAACAGGTCTGCCTGAAGCCGAGTGGAACGTCGTAGTCACTACCGGCACGGGCGAGTTCGTAGCCAGACCCGATGCATGGTGGGACGATGTCGCTTTAGCCTGGGAGATCGACTCACGAGCCTGGCACGAGAAGTGGGACGACTACTCAGCCACACTCCAGCGGAACGCTCGCTACGCAGCAGCGGGCATCGTCGTTCTCCAGACGCTTCCGATCAGGCTGCGTACCGAACCAGACCAGGTGGCGGCGGAGCTTCGCGCCGCGCACGAAGCCGCGGCACGCCGACCGCGTCCATCCGTAATCCGCCGTCACGCGGCCTGACCGACGAGCGCCCCAATGTGGCGTTGGGTGCGTCAGGCGCACCCAATGCCACATTGGGTGCGTCGCATGCACCCAATGCCACATTGGGGCGGGCAAATCCCGGCAAGGCAGCTTGACGCTTCGTTGGGTTTTTGCAACAGTGCGGTCCATGAGCCCGGTGCGGCGTGGCAAGGAGCTGCCGATCCACAACCGGCTGCCGGTGCTGCGCGCGGAGCGCGGGATGAGCCGGGCGGAGCTCGCCGAGGCGGTCGAGGTCAATCCGCAGACCATCGGGGCGCTGGAACGCGGGGATCATTACCCGAGCCTCGACCTGGCGTTGCGTATTTGCGCGGTGTTCGGCCTTCCGGTGGAGGCCGTGTTCAGCCGTGCGCCGCTGGAGGGGGACGCGTGACGCTGGAGATCGACCGGGTCAGCAAACGGTTCGGCACGAAGACCGCGCTCGACGGCGTGAGTTTCACCGCGGCGCCGGGCGAGCTGTTCGGGTTCGTCGGCAGCAACGGGGCGGGCAAGACCACCACCATGCGGATCGCGCTCGGCGTGCTGGAGGCCGACTCCGGCGAGGTACGGTTCGCCGGGCAGCCGGTCACGCACGACACCCGCGCGCAAATCGGGTACCTGCCGGAGGAACGCGGGCTGTACCCGAAGATGAAGGTCATCGACCAGCTCGTCTACCTCGCCGAACTGCACGGTCTCAGCACCAACGACGCACATCGCGCCGCCGAACTGTGGATCGCGCGGCTCGGTCTCGGGCCGAGGCGCAAGGACGACATCCAGAAACTCAGCCTCGGCAACCAGCAACGCGTGCAACTAGCCGCCGCGCTCGTGCACGACCCGGCGTTGCTGGTGCTCGACGAACCGTTCTCCGGCCTCGACCCGCTCGCGGTGGACGTGCTGAGCGGCGTGTTACGGGAGAAGGCGGCGACGGGGGTGCCGGTGGTGTTTTCCAGCCACCAGCTCGACCTCGTGGAACGACTGTGCGACCGAGTCGGCATCATCCGCGACGGCCGGATGGTCGCGGTCGGCACCGTGGACGAGCTGACCCGCGACGCCGGACGCCGCCTGGTCGTCACCGCACCGAGCGCGAATCCCGGTTGGGCGGCAACGGTTCCCGGCGCGCGCGTGCTCGAAGACCACGGCCCCACGACCGTTCTGGAGCTGTCGCCGAGCGCCGACGACCAAGCTGTCCTCGCCGCCGCTTTAGCCACCGGCCCGGTGACGGAATTCAGCCACCGCCGCCGCACGCTCGCCGACCTGTTCCGCGATTCGGTCGCCGCACCGGGAGCACCTCGATGAGCCGGATCCGCCCCACGCGCGCCGTGCGATTGGTGGCCAAACGGGAGATCAACGCACGGCTGCGCACCCGGTCCTTTGTGGTCAGTACTGCGGTGATGCTGTTGCTGCTGCTGGGTTACGTCGCCCTGCAGGCTTTCCTCGCCGGAGACCGGGAGACGACGCGCGTCGCGCTGGCCGGGCAAGCGCAGGGCATCGCGACGCAACTGGAGAACAACGACCGGCACCTCAAGATCGTCCTGGTACAGTCCGAATCGGACGGATTGACCCAGGTCCGCGACGGCGATGTCGACGCGCTCGTATCCGGCAGCGCTTCCCGGCCGCGGGTGATCGTCAAGTCCACTTTAGACACGCAGCTGCGGACTGTGCTAGATAACATTGCACAGCAACAGGTCTTAGACGCTCAGCTGTACTCCGCGAACCTCGACCCCGCCGCTGTCCACCAGGCAGTATCCGCGACCCACGCCGACGTGCAGGCTCTCGAACCGGTGGATCCGCAAGCCGGGACGAAGCTGGTGACCGGGATCGTGGTCGCGATCCTGTTGTATATCAGCATCATGACGTACGGGATGTTCGTCGCGCAGGGTGTGGTCGAGGAGAAGTCCAGCCGCGTGGTGGAAATCCTGCTCGCGACCGTCCGGCCGGTGCAGCTGCTGCTGGGCAAGGTCGTCGGGCTCGGCTTGGTCGGATTGGCGCAGCTCGCGATCCTCGCCGTGGCGGGCCTGATCGCCGGTGGCGTGTCCGGCGTGTTCTCGATCTCCAGCGTCGCTTTGGGGACGCTGGGCTGGGGTCTTGTCTGGTATCTGCTGGGTTTCCTCCTCTACGCGATGCTGTACGGCGCGGCGGGCGCGCTGGTGTCGCGACAGGAGGACACGCAGGCGGTCGTCGGGCCGGTGAATATCGCGCTGGTGAGCGGGTTTGTCGCGGGGATCAGCCTGCTGACGCAAGCACCGCACGGGACGGCCACGCGGGTTGTTTCGCTGATCCCGTTGCTGTCGCCGATCCTGATGCCCGCACGGATCGCGCTCGGGGCCGTCGAACCTTGGGAAGTGGCTTTGTCGCTGGTACTGACGATCGCGCTGATCGCAGTGGTCACCTGGGCGGGTGCTCGGGTGTACCGGAATGGAGTGCTGCGAGTCGGCAGCCGGGTGCGACTGGTGGACGCGTTACGCCGTTAGAGCACGCGGCTCGGCGAGGCGATCGATCGCCTCGCCGAGGACAGCCGATCGTGCTCTCGCCGCATCGTCGTCAGGGCACGGTGTGCCTTGCTCGCACTGGGTTCGGCCATGCACGGCACCATCTCGGCGATGACCCGAGTGGACAGTCCCGCGCCCAAGAACGCCCGGATGAGTTCGACTCGGCAGACGTGCTCGTCGTCGTAATGCCGCTGACCGCTGCCGGCCCGCTCGCAGCTTGCCTCTCACATGGATGTGAGCTTTTAACGTAGCTGACGGCACCCGCGCCGAGACCGCACGAGCAGGAGAAGCCCGTGATCAAGTTCGTCTATCTGATCAACCGCGTGAACGGCATGTCATTCGAGGAATTCGTCGAGTACCACCGCGACCGGCACGCACCGCTGTTCACCTCGATCCCCGAGGCGCACCGGTATGTACGCAACCGACTAGGTGTACCCCGCTCCCGCCTACGACGGGATCACTGAGATCTGGTTCAACGACTGGGCCGGCCACGACGCGTTCTTCGCGTCGGAGAACTACCGGACGCTGGTGAACCCGGACGAGGCGAAGTCGTGCTCTGAAGGCAGTCAGTCCTCGCCGGAAAACGCCAGGACGCACACGACTGGCGGATCCAAGTCCAGCATTTCGTTGCGGGGCCGGGAAAAGCCAGCCTCCGCGAGCAATTCGGTCAACTCCTCGACCACCGCAGCCGAGGTGACACCAGGCTGCCGTGGTTGAGATACCACTGCAACACGCCCGCCAGGCCGCAATAATCGAGCCAGTTCCCGCAGCCGGGCAACCGGTTCCGGCCACATGCCCACTGTATTGACTGCCAGCGCGGCGTCGAACGGCCCGTCGAGCGACAGATTCTCGACCGACGAGCACACCAACCGCACTCGCCGGGCTCGGATAGCCGCCCGATTCCGTTGTCGCGCTTGACGAATCACCACCGCCGAGTGGTCGACGCCGACCACGAGCGCCGCCCGGTCAGCCAGTGCCGCGACGGCCACACCCGGCCCGCAGCCGAGTTCGAGGACCCGTTCGGACGGCTGGATATCGAGCAATCGCACCGCCCACCGATTGCGCGTCACGTTCGACGAGCGCCGCCCCATGATCAACCCGGCGACGTGTCCCGGAATCCCGGTCGGCCGGTGAAACTGCGCGATCCCGCCACGCGGGCCCCACCATCGCAGCGCCCGTTCCATCACGTTCATGGGGCGAGCAAACCACTTCGAGTACGCTTGAAGTCAAATGACTGCCACCCTGTCCATTGGCGAACTCGCCGAGCGCACCGGCGTGCCGACGAGCGCGCTGCGCTACTACGACGAACTCGGTCTCGTCCGCCCGGCGGAACGGGAAGCGGGCCGACGGCGCTACGCCGAGTCAGCGGTCAAAGACGTCGGCGTGCTCCTCTTCTTCCAGGAGATCGGCTTCACGCTGTCCGAAATCGGCCGTTTCCTGACCGGCGAACAAACCGGCCGACAGGAAATGATCGATGCCAAACTCGCCGAACTGACCGAGCAGCAGCGACGCATCGAGGTGGCCCGCGCAGCACTCGAACACGGGCGGCAGTGCCCGGCCAGCGATCCCCTGAAGTGCCCGCGGTTCTGGTCGATCATCGAGGAACGACAACGCGGCCTATCGCTGGCCGAAAGCCACGAACGGGCGCACCACCCTAAGACTTCGTAATCGCCCCATACCGCTGCAACGCGACCTGCCGTTCCTCCGCATGGTCGACGATCGGCTCCGGATATCCCTCCGGACGCTCCTTCAGCACATGCACCGCTTTCCCTTCCACCCCACGCAATTCCGGCACATACCGCCGCACGTAATCGCCCGCTGGGTCGAATTTCTGACCCTGCGTGGTCGGGTTGAAGATCCGGAAGTACGGCGCGGCGTCCGTCCCGGAACCGGCGACCCATTGCCAGTTCAGCTGGTTCGACGCGAGATCGCCGTCCACCAGATGCCGCATGAAGTGCCGTGCGCCCCACCACCACGGCAAATGAAGGTCTTTCACCAGGAAACTCGCCACGATCATTCGGACCCGGTTGTGCATCCAGCCCTCGGCCAGCAACTGCCGCATGCCGGCGTCGACGATCGGGTAGCCAGTCCGTCCCTCGCGCCACTGCGTGAACATCTCTTGCGCGGTTTTGCCGGTGTCGTAACGCATTCCGTCGAAACGTCGATCGTAGTTCTTCCGCGCGGTTTCCGGCCGGTTCCACAGGACATCGGCGTGAAACTCGCGCCAGCACAGCTCGGAACGCAACACCTGCGCACCCTCGGACCGTTTGGCGGCCAGGTCGGCCAGCATCGTCCGCGGGTGGATCGCGCCCCACCGCAGATAGGGAGAAAGCTTTGTGGTGCCAGCATGATCCGGTCGATCGCGTTCGGAAGCATAATCCGCGAGACCGTCGGAGAGAAAGTCATGCCACACCGAAAGAGCGGCTTCCTCTCCGGCTGGCGGCAGCTCGCAGTCCACCTCAGGAGTTTCCGGCAACGCCGACGAGGAAGAAGGCTTAACCCAGTCCACAATAGACACATCGGTGCCCGCCGGACGGGGCCAGCCGTGCTGCGACCAAGCGCGATAGAACGGAGTGAAGACCCGATAGGGGGTACCGTCCGGCTTCGTAACCCGCCCTGGCGTCACGGCGTACGAAGAACCCGTCTCGACCCACTGAATTCGATGCTCTTCCAATGCGGAAGCCACAGCTTCGTCGCGCTCACGCCCATATGGTGCGGTATCCGCAGAAACATGCACTGCGGCCGCGCGGATCTCCCGTGCGGCGGCGACCACCTCCCGCGCCGGATCGCCGTACCGGATCATCAATCGCCCGGACAACGCTTTGTCCAGCTCTCGCAAGGAATTCAGCAGAAACGCGACCCGCGGCGAACCGGCGGGCTTGAGCAGCCGGTCGTCCAGCACGTACAGCGCCAGAATGTGTTTGCTGTGCTTGGCCGCTTCAAAGAGCGCGGCATGGTCTCGCAACCGCAGGTCCCGGCGGAACCACAGCACGACCGGCGCTTCCATCGTCATGCCGCACAACGATAAACGCCCCGCCGCGCGAAGGCACGGCGGGGCGTTTCACCAAGCGGTGACTCAGCGCTCCGACATCGGGATGTAGTCCCGGGACGCGTGGCCGGTGTAGATCTGGCGCGGGCGGCCGATCTTCGTCTGCGGGTCGTTGATCATCTCGCGCCAGTGCGCGATCCAGCCGGGGAGCCGGCCGAGCGCGAACAGCACGGTGAAGTACTTCGTCGGGAACCCGAGCGCGCGGTAGATCAGACCGGTGTAGAAGTCCACGTTCGGGTACAGCTTGCGCTCGACGAAGTAGTCGTCGGAAAGCGCGGTTTCCTCGAGCTTCTTGGCGATCTCCAGCAGCTGGTCGCCGCCCTTGAGCTTGCCGAGAATCTCGTCCGCGGTGTTCTTGATGATCTTCGCGCGCGGGTCGTAGTTCTTGTAGACCCGGTGCCCGAAGCCCATGAGCTTGACACCTTTTTCCTTGTTCTTCACGCGGTTGACGAACGTCGCGACATCGCCGCCGTCGTCGCGGATGCCCTCGAGCATCTCCAGCACCGCCGCGTTCGCGCCGCCGTGCAGCGGGCCGAACAGCGCGTTGATGCCCGCCGAGATGCTGGCGAACAGGTTCGCCTCGGACGAGCCGACGAGCCGCACCGTGGAGGTCGAGCAGTTCTGCTCGTGGTCGGCGTGCAGGATGAACAGCAGGTCGAGCGCCTTCGCGACGTCCGGGTCGACCTCGTACGGCTCGGCCGGGAAGCCGAACGTCATCCGCAGGAAGTTCTCGACCAGGCCCAGCGAGTTGTCCGGGTACAGCAGCGGCTGGCCGACGGACTTCTTGTACGCGTACGCCGCGAGCGTCGGCACCTTCGCCAGCAGGCGGATGGTGGACAGCTCGACGTTGGGCTCGTCGAACGGGTTCAGCGAGTCCTGGTAGAAGGTCGACAGCGCGGAAACGGCGCTGGACAGCACCGGCATCGGGTGCGCGTCGCGCGGGAAGCCGGAGAAGAACGCCTTCAGGTCCTCGTGCAGCAGGGTGTGCCGCTGGATCCGCTCGGTGAAGTCGGCCAGCTGGGCCTCGGTCGGCAGCTCGCCGTAGATGAGCAGGTAGGACACCTCGATGAAGGTGGACTTCCCCGCCAGCTGCTCGATCGGGTAGCCGCGGTAGCGCAGGATGCCCGCATCACCGTCGATGTAGGTGATGGCCGACGACGCGGCTCCGGTGTTGACGAACCCGGGGTCGTAGGTGATGTACCCGGTCTGCGCCAGCAGCTTTCCCAGCTCGATCCCCGGCGCGCCCTCGACCGGGTTGACGACCTTGAACTCGTGCTCGCCACTCGGCAGGCGCAGCGTCGCGGTTTCGCCGCCGGACTGCCCCGCATTCGTCGCGTCGGACATGCAGGTCCCTCTCACGTTGGGCACGGGACGGCGGCGTCTGCGGGTTCCGCAGTAGCCACGTGTTCACGCGAGGAAACACGCGCCTCGCTGCACACCGACCCGCTGGGTATGAATTCACCACTACGCTAGTCGAAGGGTGGGTCAATCCGCACTCGCTGCGTTGCCCCAAAAGGCCCCATTGGGACCAGGTTCACACGGTGGCCGCCATATCCGCCGCGGTCGGCGGCTCCGCTCCGCTCCGGGAAACCGTGATCGAGGCCGCTTTCGCCGCATAAGCAAGCGCTTCGGTCCACGCGCCGGCGTCGAGTGCGGCCAGGTCGCGCACCGTGCGCTCGTGCAGCCAGGCCAGCAACGCGCCCTGCACGGTGTCGCCAGCGCCGATCGTGTCCGCCACCGCGACCTTGCGGGACGCGACGTGGGCCAGCTCACCAGCCGAAGTGATCACAGACAAGCCGTCCGCGCCCCGGGTGAGCACGACGGCGTCCACACCGGACTCCACCCACGATTTCGCCGCGGCCACCGGGTCGGCTCCTTCGGCGAGCCACGCGGCGTCGTCGTCGGAGATTTTCAGCAGCCGGACGTCGGGCAGCCACGACGCGAAGCGCGCGCGATAAGCCGCCGGGTCGGCGATGAGCGCCTCCCGGATGTTCGGGTCGAGCGCTGTCAGCGTCCCACGCGCGGATTCCCGGCGCAGAATTCGCTCGTACGCGCTCGCGCCGGGCTCCAGCACCATGCCGAGCGTTCCGAGCGACAGCGCGGTGGTTTCTTCCGGCAGCGCACCAGGATCGGAGACCAGCCGATCGGCGGTTCCCTCGACGTAGAACGTGTATTGCGCGGCGCCGCGTTCGTCGAGCGCGACGACAGCGAGCGTCGTCGGCTCGTTGCCGCGCTGCAGCAACGAAGTGTCGACGTGCGAAGCGGAAAGGCGATCCGCCAACGCGACGCCGAACCGGTCAGTGGAAACCCGGGACAGGAAGGACGCGGGCACGCCGAGCCGGGCCGCGGCCAGCGCGACGTTGTACGGCCCGCCGCCGAGTCTCGGCAGCAGCGCGCGCAACCCACCGTCCACAGTGGAATCCAGCGGTTCACCCGGAACGAGGTCGACCAGCGCCTCTCCACCCACCACGATCACAAGCGGCGAGTGTAGAGGAACCGGCGCTGACAATTCCTGTCCATGACCGGCGGCGCCGCCGAAGTCCGTGAAGGGTCCGCTGATTCCCAGTGCCAGGAACTTGAACCGCGAACCCAGCGAGGGCCGTGAGGGGAACCCTGAGGGAATGAACTGCTCCCCGGGAGTTGGACTGGGAATCGAGT